>NZ_JBHWEB010000003.1:0-101003 GCF_042734395.1 Amycolatopsis sp. NPDC059657
CGCGCGCCCCCGTTGGGGGGGTGCGTGGTGGGGGGGTTTTAACGCGCCCCCAACGCTCACGAGCCGTTAACCCACGGGGACCGAGGCGACACCCGGAGCGAGGAACGGCTTGCCGTTGACCTTCTCCGAGACGCCGGCGCGGTCCAGGTACGGCGTGATGCCGCCGAGCCAGAACGGCCAGCCGGCGCCGAGGATCAGGCACAGGTCGATGTCCTGTGCCTCGGCGACCACGCCCTCGTCGAGCATGATCCGGATCTCCTCGGCGATCGCCGCGAGCGCGCGTGCCCGTACCTCGTCCTCAGTGGACGGTGCGTCGCCGCGCTGCCACAACGCGTCGACCTCGGGGTCGACCGTCGCGTTGCCGGCGGCGTCCCACTGCCAGACGCCGGACTTGCCCGCCTTGACGAACCTGGCGAGGTTTTCGCTGACCTTGAAGCGGTCCGGGAACGCCTCGTGCAGTGTCTCGCCGACGTGCAGCGCGATCGCCGGGCCGACCAGCTGCATCAGCACCAGCGGGGTCATCGGCAGGCCGAGCGGCTCCAGCGCCTTGTCGGCGACCTCGAACGGCGTGCCCTCGTCGACGGCGATCAGCACCTCGCCGAGGAAGCGCAGCAGCAGCCGGTTGACGACGAAAGCGCTTGCGTCCTTCACCAATACGCTCGACTTCTTGAGCGACTTGCCCACCGCGAACGCGGTCGCGAGCGTCGCGTCGTCGGTCTTCTCGGCGCGGACGATCTCCAGCAGCGGCATCACGGCGACCGGGTTGAAGAAGTGGAAGCCCACCACCCGCTCCGGGTGCTTCAGCTGCGACGCCATCGCGGTGATCGACAGCGACGAGGTGTTCGTCGCCAGGATCGCCTCCGGCTTGATGTACTGCTCCAAGTCCGCGAAGACCTTCTGCTTGACACCGAGTTCCTCGAACACGGCCTCGATCACGAAGTCGGCGTCGGCGAACGCGGCCTTGTCGAGTGAACCGGAGACGAGCGCCTTCAGCCGGTTCGCGCCATCCTGGGAGACACGCTTCTTGGCCAGCAGCTTGTCGATCTCGCCGTGCACATAGGACACACCCTTGTCCACCCGCGCCTGGTCGACGTCGGTCAGCACGACCGGCACCTTGAGACGGCGGACGAACAGCAGCGCCATCTGGCTCGCCATGAGCCCGGCGCCGACGATGCCGACCTTGTTCACCTTGCGCGCCAGATTCCGGTCCGGTGCGCCCGCCGGCCGCTTGGCCCGCTTGTTGACCAGGTTGAACGAGTACAGCCCGGCACGCAGGACGTCGCTCATCAGCAGTTCGGTGAGCCCGTCGGTCTCGGCAGCGTAGCCGCGGTCGAGGTCGTTCTCCCGCGCCAGCTCCAGCAGCTCGACGGCCTTGGTCGCGCCGGGCGACGCGCCGTGCGTGCGACCGTCCACAATGGCCTTCGCGCGCGCGAGTGCCGCGTCCCACTCCGCGCCGCGGTCGATCTCACGGCGGGCAGGGGTGACCTCGCCACGGACCACTTTGGACAACCAGAGCAGCGACTGCTCCAGGTAGTCGGCCGACCCGAACACGGCGTCGACGATGCCCAGCTCGGCGGCCTGCTTGACGCTCAGCATCTTGTTCTGCGCCAGCGCGTTCTCGATGATCACGGTCACCGCGGCGTCCGGCCCGATCAGGTTCGGCAGCAGCTGCGTGCCACCCCAGCCGGGGAACAGGCCGAGGAACACCTCGGGGAACGCGATCGCCGCTGCGTTCTCCGACAGCGTCCGGTAGTGGCATGACAGCGCGAGTTCGAGCCCGCCGCCCATCACCGCGCCGTTGATGAACCCGAATGTCGGGACCTCGGTCTCGGTGAGCCTGCGGAACACGTCGTGCCCGGTCTGCGCGATCTGGCGGGCGAGCGCCGGGTCGGACACCGACTCCACCCCGGACAGATCCGCGCCGACGGCGAAGATGAACGGCTTGCCGGTGACCGCGATCGCGGCGGGCTCGGCGGCGAACGCCACGTCCAGCGCGGCGTTCAGGCTCACCAGGCCCTGCGGCCCGAAGGTCGACGGCCTGGTGTGGTCGAGCCCGTTGTCCAAGGTGATCAGTGCGACCGGCTTGTCCAGCCCCGGCACCTTCACGAGCCGGGTGACGGCCTTCGTCACGACCTCGTCGGGGAAGGCCTTCTGCGCCTCTTCAGCGGTGAAAGTCATTACTTCTTCCCCTCGAAAGCCGGGTTCTCCCAGATCACGGTGCCGCCCATGCCGATGCCGATGCACATGGTGGTCAGGCCGTAGCGCACGTCGGGGCGCTCGGCGAACTGACGCGAAAGCTGCGTCATCAGCCGGACGCCGGAGGACGCGAGCGGGTGACCGCAAGCGATCGCGCCACCCCACTGGTTCACGCGCGGGTCGTCGTCGGCGATGCCGTAGTGGTCGAGGAACGCGAGCACCTGCACCGCGAACGCCTCGTTGATCTCGAACAGCCCGATGTCCTCAATGGACAGACCGGTCCGCTTGAGCAGCTTCTCCGTGGCCGGCACCGGCCCGATGCCCATCACCTCGGGCTCGACACCGGCGAACGAGTAGCCGACGAGCTTCATGCCGATCGGCAGGCCCAGTTCCAGCGCCGTCGCCTCGTCGGCGAGCAGCGCGGCGGTGGCGCCGTCGTTGAGCCCGGCCGCGTTGCCCGCGGTGATCCGGCCGAACGGGCGGAACGGGGTCTTGAGTCCGGCGAGCTGCTCCAGCGTGGTGCCGGGGCGCGGCGGCTCGTCCTCGGTCGCGAGGCCCCAGCCGAGTTCAGCCGATCGGGTGGCGACGGGCACGAGCTCCGGCCCGATCTTGCCGGTCTTGACGGCCTCGGCGTACTTCTCCTGGCTGCGCGCCGCGTAGGCGTCGGTGCGCGCCTTGGTGAGGTGCGGGAACCGGTCGTGCAGGTTCTCCGCGGTCTGGCCCATCACCAGCGCGGTCGGGTCGACCAGCTTGTCGGCGATGATGCGCGGGTTCGGGTCGACGCCCTCGCCCATCGGGTGGCGGCCCATGTGCTCGACGCCGCCCGCGATCACGATGTCGTACGCGCCGAAGCCGATCCCGGCGGCGGTCGTGGTGACGGCGGTCATCGCGCCGGCGCACATCCGGTCGAGCGCGAAACCCGGCACCGACTTGGGCAGCCCGGCGAGGATCGCGGCGGTCCGGCCGATGGTCAGGCCCTGGTCGCCGATCTGCGTGGTGGCGGCGATGGCCACCTCGTCCACCCGCTCCGGCGGCAGCTCGGGGTGCCTGCGCAGCAGTTCGCGGATGGTGTTGACGACCAGGTCATCGGCTCGGGTGCCGGCATAGATGCCCTTGTCGCCCGCCTTGCCGAACGGGGTCCGTACCCCCTCGACGAAGGCCACGGTGCGCACCGCGCGCGCGTCCGGCGCGAGCGGGGTTCCTGGTGCGGCCACGAATGCTCCTTGCGATTGGGAATTCTGCCGGAACCATAGCCCTTGTTACCGGCGGGTAACCAGGCTTGTGCCCCGGTCGAGTGGGCGAAAGCACACTCGGGGGCCGCACCGAGCGTGCCACGCGCGTTTCCGGCTGTCCCTACTCACGCACCCCTAGTGCCCCCAGACTCGGGTCGTGTGTGCTCGCGAAGGCACCTGGCCTGCGCAGGGTCCGTGGTGACGGTTGCGGGCGAGGGGCTTCCCCTCGTTCAGGCGTGGGCGAGTGGTAACTCTGCTCCGTTGGATGCAGCAGAGTTACCACTCATGACCCAACCAGAGCCCCATCGTGAAGCGAGGGTGCCCCCGAGTGCGTACTACGCACCCAACGGCCCCCACACGCAAGCCGAGTCCACGAGCACGCCACCCTTGCGTTTCCCCTCAATAACCGTCGGGAACACTCACGACCCGACTTTGCCGAGTACGGCCAGCGGAGTGCCCTGCGCGACCTCGGCACCGGGGGAAACGAGGATCTCCAGCACCTCGTACTCGGCGGGCGACGGGATCACGGTCTCGGTCTTCATCGCTTCGAGGGTGACCAGCGCGTCGGCGGCGTTCACGAGGTCACCAGGGCGCGCGTCGACGCGCCACACCGTCGCCGCGAACGGCGCCTCGACGACGTGGCCGCCCGGTGGCGCCTGCACGTTCGCCGGTGCGGCGGCCGAGACCGGCTCCGGCTTCGGGTCGAACTCGCCCGCCGCCGCCCAGGCTTGGCGCTCGGCCTCGAAGGCCGTCGTCTGCCTGGTACGGAAGGCCGCGATGTCGTCGGCGTTGTCGGCCAGGAACCGCTGGTAGTCCGCGAGCGCGAACTCGCCTTCGGTGATGTCGAGCTCGAGCTCGCCGGCCGCGCTGGCGGCACGCAGGTCCAGCAACTCGTCCGCGTCGACCGGGTACCAGGAGATGCGGTCGAAGAAGCGCAGCAGCCACGGCGAACCCGGTTCGAACGAGCCACGCTGCCGCCAGCCGCTCCACACCTGCACGGTCCGCCCGACGAACTGGTAGCCGCCGGGTCCCTCCATGCCGTAGATGCACAGGTAGGAGCCGCCGATGCCGACCGAGTTCTCCGCCGTCCAGGTCCGCGCCGGGTTGTACTTGGTGGTGACCAGCCGGTGGCGCGGGTCGAGCGGGGTGGCCACCGGCGCGCCGAGGTAGACGTCGCCGAGACCCAGCACCATGTACTGGGCGTCGAACACCGTGCGGTACACGTCGTCCACACTGGACAGTCCGTTGACGCGCCTGATGAACTCGATGTTCCACGGGCACCACGGCGCGTCGTCGCGGACACCGGTCATGTAGCGCTCGATCGCCTCGCGTGTCGCCGGATCGTCCCAGGACAGCGGCAGCCGGACGGTCCGGCTGGGCACCACGAGGTCTTTGGTGGCCGGTAGCTCGGTCTCGATCTCCTTGGCCAGCCCGAGGATCTTGTGCACGGGCAGTGTTTCCGGGTCGACGTGCACCTGGAGCGAGCGGATGCCCGGCGTGATGTCGATGATGCCGGGCACGTTCTCGGCCTGGAGCCGCTCGGCGAGCGCGTGCACCCGCATCCGCAGCGCGAAGTCGAGCTGCATCGGGCCGTACTCGACGAGCAGGTTGTCGTCGCCGTTGCGCCGGTACGTGACATCGTCGACCTGCCCGAGGATGCCGCCGTCCCTGATCGGCTTGCGGCTCGCCGGGACCGTCCCGTTAGGACGCAGGCGCAGGCCCGACGCGTGCGAGTCGCTGACCGGGACGAACCGCACGGTGTCGCCGGGACGCAGCTGCCCCAGCTTCCAGCGCTGCGCGGTCGCCACCGTCGCCGGGCAGACGAACCCGCCGAGGCTGGGGCCGTCCGGGCCGAGCAGGATCGGCAGGTCACCGGTGTAGTCGACGGCGCCGACGGAGTACGGCGTGTCGTGGATGTTCGACGGGTGCAGCCCGGCCTCGCCGCCGTCCTCGCGCGCCCAGGCCGGCCGGGGGCCGACCAGCCGGACACCGGTGCGCGCCGAGTTGAAGTGCACGCGCCACGCGGTCCGGTAGAAGGTGTCGATGTCGTCCGGCGTGAAGAACTCGGGCGCCGCGTGCGGGCCTTCGAGCGCGCCGATCTCCCAGTGCTCGGTGAAGACCGGGCGCTCGGCTTCCGGCACCGCGCGCATCAGGTCGCTGACCGGCTCGCCGGGGCGCAGCACATCGCCCGCCTTGAGTGTCCGGCCGCCATGGCCGCCGAACTTGCCCAGTGTGAAAGTCGCTTTGCTGCCAAGGAAATCGGGCACGTCCAGACCGCCGCGTACCAGGATGTAGGTCCTCAGTCCCGCGGCGCTCGGGCCGATGTCCAAGGTGGATCCGGCGGGTATCCTCACCGGGGTCCATTGTGGAACAGACTTGCCGTCCAGGGTGATCTCAGCTGGAGCGCCGGTGACGCAGACCGTTGCCGCTTCGCCGAACCGCAGTTCGGGACCGTCCACAGTGCATTCGAGACCGGCAGCGCCTTCCGGGTTGCCCAGCGCGCGGTTGCCCAGGCGGAACGACAGGTCGTCCATCGGCCCGCTCGGTGGCACGCCGACGTGCCAATACCCGGTCCGGCCCGGCCACTCCTGCACGGTCGTCGACGTGCCCGCCCGGAGCACGTCGATGCGCGGCGCCGGGTCGGCGATGCCGTCGAGCGTGGCGGTGTCGTGGTCCGCGCTGAGGAAACGCTCGTCGGCGAGTGCGGCTGCGACGTGGCTGAGATTGGTCCGCACGCCGTCGATGCGCGTCGCCTCGACGGCGGCGAGCAGCTTGGCGACGGCCTCGTCACGACTCTCGCCGTGACAGATCACCTTGCCCAGCAACGGATCGTAGTTCGTGGTGACCGTCGTGCCGTCTTCCACCCAGGTGTCGACCCTGACGTCCGGCGGGAACGTGACGCCGGTCAGCAGGCCCGCGCTGGGACGGTGCCCGAGCGCGGGATCCTCGGCGTAAATCCGCGCCTCGACGGCATGCCCGCGTGGGACCGGGGGAGTGGTGAACATCCCGCGGTCACCTTGGGCGAGCGTGAGCATCCACGCGACGAGGTCGATCCCGTAGACCGCCTCGGTGACCGGGTGCTCGACCTGAAGCCGGGTGTTGACCTCGAGAAAGGCCGCTTCCTCGCGCACCGGGTCGTAGACGAACTCGACGGTGCCCGCGGAGCGGTAACGCACCGAAGAACACAACCGGACGGCCGCTTCGGACAGTCGCTTGTGGACTTCCTCGGACAAGTCCGGCGCCGGGCATTCCTCGACGACCTTCTGGTTCCGCCGCTGCAGAGTGCAGTCGCGCGTGCCGAGCGCGAGCACTTCACCGTGGCCGTCGCCGAACACCTGAACCTCGACATGTCTGGCCTGGGTCACCAGGCGTTCGAGGAACACCCCCGAGTTCGAGAAGCTTTTGGCCGCGATGCTCTGCACGGACTCCCAAGCCGCCCGCAGTTCGGCTTCCGTGTGACAGGCGCGCATGCCGATGCCGCCACCGCCGCCGGTGGCCTTGAGCATCACCGGGTAGCCGATCTCGTCGGCATTCGCGAGCGCTTCGTCCACATCGGGCAGCAAGCCGGTGCCCGCCAGCAGCGGAACCCCGGCTTCGATGGCCTTCTCGCGCGCGGTGTGCTTGCTGCCGAACACTTCCAGGTGCTCGGGTGCCGGGCCGACGAACGCGATCCCGGCCGCCTCGGCGGCACGGGCGAACGCCGCGTCCTCGGAGAGAAAGCCATATCCGGGATGGATGGCCGTCGCGCCGGTCTTGAGTGCCGCCTCGATGATCAGGTCGCCGCGGAGGTAGCTGTCGCGCGCGATCGCGGGCCCGAGCCGGACGGCCTCGTCCGCGAGACGGACGTGCGCCGAGGTCCGGTCGGCATCGGAATACACCGCCACACAAGGGATTCCGAGTTCATGAGCTGATCTGATGATGCGGACGGCGATCTCGCCGCGGTTGGCGATCAGCAGCTTCATCCGGTGACCACCATGCGGACGGAGGTCGGGTCGAACCCGTTGCAGGGGTTGTTGATCTGCGGGCAGTTCGAGACCAGCACGAGCACGTCGGTCTCCGCGCGCAGCTGGACTTCCAACCCCGGCGAAGAAATCCCGTCCACGATGCCGAGCGTGCCGTCCTTCTCGACCGGGACGTTCATGTACCAGTTGACATTGCTCACCAGGTCACGCTTGCCGAGTCCCCATTTCGCGCCCTCGATGAGGAAGTTCTCGACACAGGCGTGCTGGTGACGGGTGTGCTGGCCATAGCGCAAGGTGTTGGACTCCTTGCTGCACGCGCCCCCGATGGTGTCGTGGCGGCCGCAGGTGTCCTTGACGACCGTCATCAGCGGCTTGCTCTCGGCGGTGCGCAGCACGCTGCCCGTGGTCAGGAAGATGTTGCGCTGCGCGGCGATCGTCGCGGCGGCGCTGTAGCGCTGCGCGGTGTCTTCGGCGTCGTAGACCAGGAAGTCGACGGCCTGGTTGCCGTGCAGGTCGATGATCGCCAGTGTCTGTCCCTTGCGGACAATGGTGGAGAACGGCGCCATGGCGGGCACTTCGGTGTCCAGGATGACGCTCACGCCAGCCCCCTCGCGGTCAGATAGTCGGCGGTGTTCTCGAAGGCGCGCCGGGCCTCCGGCGTCGCGTTCCACTCCGGACTGTCCGGTGTGGAGGGTTTCGCTTTCCAGGCCAGCACTCGCAGATTCGAGACCTGGCCACGGGAATCGAGTGGATGGGCCGAGTTCGCGATGAGCACGACGACGGGAAGCTCGACGCGCAATGTCACCGAACGGCCGGCTTCGGCGGAACCCTCGAATTCCAGGCCGCCGTCATCGTCGACGCGGACGCCTTGGAACAGCGAGAGGCTCGGTGGTAGATCGCGAGGCGTCAAGCCGTGTTTCGCCGCCGCCACCGTGAACGAGGCCAGCGCTTTCGGCGACGGCCCGCACAGCGTGTCGTGGCGCCCGGAGTCGTCCGAGACGATCGTGGCGAGCACCCTGGCCTGGTCGGAGAGCAGTGCGACCGACTTGCCGAGGTAGGCGTTCCACTGCACCTTGACGGTGTCGGCGACGTTCAGACGTTCCCATGGCTGGTCGGCGTGGAAGAGGAGCAGGTGGGCGCAGGCATCGCCGTCGAGGTCGGTCAGCCGGAGTTCGGTGCCGCGCGCGAGCACCTTGTGCGTGTAACCGTCGCCCGCGACCGTTTCGGCCCAGACGAGGTCTTCCTGCTTGACGCCAGGCGGTGGTTCTGGCCAGTTCGTCGCCGGGATCGTCGGCATCGTTTCGACGATCGTGCCGTCCTGGGCTCGGGCGTGGTCGCGGGCTCCGTAAGTGGTCGCGGTGCTCATTTGAAGACCTTTCAGTGGCGCGAAGCGCCTCCGTTGAGGGTGGCGGTGGGCGACGGGAGGGTCTTTCAGGACACTGCGGGGACGGGTTCGAGTGCGGCGTTGCTGGCTGGTTTCAAACGAAGCCAGCATAGCCAACCGATCAGCACCGTGGCTGCCACGAATTCGAGTGGGAAGAGCAACATCCAGGGCGACCCGGTGCCCGCCAGGTCGTAGATCTCGGGGCGGGGCCAGGCGATGTTGACGATCATGGCGAGCCCGTAGAGCACGGCGAGCGCGTTGACCAGCACGCCCCAGCGCCCGAGCGCGAACCAGCCCGGCTGGGCCGCCGGCATCGTGCCGCGCAGGCGCTTGACGAGCAGTGGGCCGGTGACCAGCAGATATGCCAGGTAGACGACCACGACCGAGGTCGCGGTGAGGGTGCTGAACAGCGTCGGGTTGCCGACGTTGAGCAGCAGCAGGCCGATGGCGAGCGACCCCGAGAGGAGCGCGGGCGCGAGCGGCGTGCCGGTGCGGGCGTTGACCTTGGCGAGCCCGCGTGAGCCGGGGAGCGCGCCGTCGCGGGCCATCGCGTAGATCAGCCGGATCGTGCCGGTCTGGATGGTCAGGGTGCAGACGACCACGGCGACCGCGACGTCGGTGAGGAAGAGGGGGCCGAGCGTGTCACCGAAGACGGCCTTGATGACGTACGGCAGGCCCTGGCCGGCGAGTTGCCCGTCGGTCAGGCTCGGCGCGGCCATCAGCGCGAACAGGACGAGCGCCAGGCCGCCGATCCCGGACACGAGCAGCGCGCGCAGCACCGCGCGAGGCGCCGACTTGCGCGCGTTCTTCGTCTCCTCGGCGACCGACGCGGCGGTGTCGAAGCCGTAGAGCACGTACGCGGCCATCAGCGCCGAGGCGAGCACACCGCCGACGCCCGCTTCACCGGTCCCGTGTGTGACGACCTGCGGCCCGCGCACGGCGAACAGTCCCAGTCCGGCCAGCAGCACGACGACGCCGAGCAGTTCGGCCGCCACGCCGATGTCGTTGATCCGCGCCATCACGCGCACGCCCGCCGCGTTGACGGCCGTGGTGAACACGATCAGCAGCGCGCCGAGCAGCACGGCGTTGGTCGCGCCGGTCGGCGACGTCACCGAGGAGTCGCCCCCGACGAGCTGGAAACCGCTCCACACCGATGGAAGCACGACCTGCAGCGCGATCGCGGCCGAGGCCAGCGCGACGACACAGCCGATCAGCATCATCCAGCCGGCGACCCAGCCGCCGAAGCCGCGGCTGAGCTGTTTCGCCCACTGGTACACACTTCCGGCGAGCGGGAAACGCGCGGCGAGTTCGGCGAAGTTGAGCGCGACCATGAGCTGACCGGCGATGACGATCGGCCAGGTCCAGAAGAACAGCGTTCCGCCGAACGAGAAGCCGAACCCGAAGAGCTGGAACACCGTGGTCAGGATCGAGACGAAGGAGAACCCGGCCGCGAAGGCCGAGAATCCCCCGAGTGAGCGTCGAAGCTCTTGTTTGTAGCCGAATTCTGCGAGTTCGGACACCGGCTGCTCCCTGGAAGTGGTTTCGATCGGCTGATCGAAATTAAGCCCGGTCGGGGACGAACCCGTCTCAGCCAGGTTAGCGGTGTGTAAATTGCAGGCTGTTTCACTAACGCGTAGCGGTCCGGGCCGGTAAGCGGGCAAGATCTCGAAGATGAGCACCGGAGTCGGCAGACCAAGAGCGAGTGGAGCGGCAGCGAGCAGACAGGACGCCCGGCAAGCCGTGATGGACGCGGCGGCGGAGCTGTTCACCGGCGCCGGCTACGCGGCGACGACCACCCGAGCCATCGCCGAACGTGCCGGTCTACGCCAGGCCTCGCTCTACTACCACTTCCCGGCCAAGGAAGACCTGCTCGCGGCTTTGCTCGCCCAGACCGTCCGGCCCTCGCTGGATGTCGCCCGCGCGCTGCTGAAGGTCGACGCCCCGGCCCCGACGCGCCTCTGGGCGTTGAGCTACTCGGACATCCACCTGCTCGGCGGCGGCCCGCACAACCTGGGCGCGCTCTACCTCCTGCCCGAGATCAGCGCGCCGGGCCTGGCGGACTTCCGCGCGGAGCGCTCGGAGCTCAAGGACGCCTACCGCGCTTTGATCGAGGGACCGGCGGCACTGACCGACCTGGTCTTCGGCCTGGTCGAAAGCACGGCACTGGTCCGCCGCGACACGCCGACGGTCGACATCGAGGCCCACGCCCGCCACGGCGCCGACGCGGTCTTGCGCATCACGGGCAGCGAGCCGGGCGCCATGCTGCACGCGGCCGCGTTGCGCCTGCTCAAAGACTCGTGAGTGGTACGGCCGGTTCTAACCGGCGAAAACACTCACGACCCTAAGCGCTGGGTGCCTTGGACAGCAGGGTCTTGGCCAGCTCGGGTGCGGTCAGTGCGACCTGCCACGGCCGGGCGCCGCCCTCGCGCAGGGTGTCCGCGATCGAGGCTTCGCTGAGGTCCGCGGGCGGACGCCAGCAGGTGCGCCGGACGAGGTCCGGCAGCAGAAGGTTCTCCACCGGGAGCCGGTGGTGCTCCGCGAGCGCGATCAGCGCCGCACGGGAAGCCGAAAGCCTGGCCGCCGCGTCCGGGTCCTTGTCCGCCCAGCGGTTGGGCGGGGGCGGGCCGTCGTTCGGCTGGGCCGGGTTGGGCAGCTCCGAGGCGGGCAACTGCTTCGCGGCCTGGAGGTGCCGGAGCCAGGAGGCGGTGTACTTCCGCTGGACGCGCCCGCCGAACACGGGCAACGCCTGGAGTTCGGCGACGGTCTTGGGGTCGACGGTGACCGCGTTGATGATCGCGCTGTCCGGCAGCACCCGGCTGGGCGCGCGGTCGCGTTTGCGGGCGAGTTCGTCGCGGGCCTGCCAGAGCGCGCGCACGGCGGCGAGGCCGCGGGCGCTGCGGATCTTGTGGACGCCCGAGGTGCGGCGCCAGGGTTCGGCCTTGGGTGCGGGCGGCGGCGCCGTCCGGACGGCCTCGAATTCCTGCTGGGCCCATTCGAGCTTGCCTTGGGCGTCGAGCTCGGCCTCGAGCTTCTCGCGAAGCTGGACGAGCAGTTCGACGTCGAGTGCTGCGTAGTTCAGCCAGTCGACGGGTAGTGGCCGCTTGGACCAGTCCGCCGCGCTGTGGCCTTTCTCAAGCGTGTAGCCGAGCAGCTTCTCGACCAGCGTGCCGAGAGCGACCCTGTCGTAGCCCGCCAGCCGTCCGGCCAGCTCGGTGTCGAACAGGCTCGCCGGGTGGAGGTCGAGCTCCGCCAGGCATGGCAGATCCTGGGATGCCGCGTGCAGTACCCACTCGAGTCCGTTGAGCACCTCGGCGAGCGGTGCGAGCTCGCCTTCCAGAGCGATGGGATCGACCAGGAAGGTGCCCGCGCCGTCACGCCGGAGCTGCACCAGGTACGCCTTCGGCCAGTAGCGATAGCCGGAGGCGCGCTCGGTGTCGACCGCTATCGCGCCCGTGCCCGCAGCCAGCTTCGAGCAGGCTTCAGCGAGCTGGGTGGAATCGACGATCACCGGCGGAGTGCCGTCGACCGGCTCCTTCAGGAGTATCGGTTCTGGCGGTTCCATGGCGTCGTCGAATCCCTGGTCTGCGGTTTGCACAACTGACGACCCTACGGGACGGGCGTACCGCGCCTGGTCAGCCCGCCCCGTAGAGTTGATGTCTCAGTCAGCGAATAACGCCTGCGCGCATCGCCAACGCCACCATCTGAGCCCTGTCGCCGGTCCCGAGCTTGCGCCCGATGCGGGACAGGTGCGACTTCACCGTGAGAGCGGAGAGGCTGAGTTCCTCACCGATCTCCTTGTTGGACTGGCCGTCGGCGACGAGCTGCAGCACCTCGACCTCGCGCGCGGAAAGCTCGCGCGGGGTGTTGTCGGTGCCGGCAACACGCGTGCCGGTGGCCAGGACCGGAGCCACGCTCGGGTCCGCGTACACGCCGCCCTCGAGCACCCTGCGCACGCCGTCGGTGACAACCACCGGCGACGCGGATTTCAGCAGGTATGCCTGAGCTCCGGCTTGGAACGCCGACCTGACCGCGTACGGGTCGTCGGATGATGCGAGCACTACTACGCGAGGCCAGCCCTGGCTACGGAGTTCCGTAACCAGCTCAATGCCGCTGCCATCGGGTAGGCCCAGGTCAAGGATCGCGAGGTCGCACGGCCCAGTGGCCGTTGCCCTCGCCCTTGCCTCGGCCACCGTGGCGGCCTCGTGAACAGTGCCCGCACCCATTTGTGCGAGTCTTGCGGCTATTGCCTCCCTCAGCAGCGGGTGGTCATCGACCACCAGCACGGAAAAAAGCTCTTCCCGCGGGTGCGGAACCATGCTCGCCGGCAAAGCACCGGCTGGCGTGGATCGGACGGCCTGATTCAAGCCGACGGTAGCCACGTCACTACCTCCCTGGAGTCGGTCGTGCCCCCCGACCGGCACCGGGACCTTCGGCCGTTTAGCCGCGCCAGCTTTAGACCGAAAGTGGTGTCGTCGAAGGCACTGTAGCTGTCTGAGGGGCTTTTCGGGGGGATCGAACGGGTATCTATCTGGAACTAGTAGTTACTCAGCGGGTTCGTTGTCACACGATCGGGCTAGTGAACAGCCCGTGGCTAACGGATCGCCCTGAGAACACGATGAAATCCAATTACCGGTTGCGGAGCGATCGTGCATATGGCCCGTGCAACCGCCTCGGTCGCCTTTCATCCGCATGGAAAACGCCGTTTTTGATGATTTCGGTGCGACACGCCGAGCGACTCGCGGAAGACGGCGTTCGCGCCGTGAACGGTGTTCACCAAAACATGAAGAGAAGTTGATCTTGTTGCGGTGAGTGACACGCCCGGGTTCACGATAGTGAACGCCCGCTGGCAAGCCGCCAGACGGGCGAGCGGCCCTCGGTGAACATCCGTACACCCCCGGGACGTGAAAACCGCTCACATCGGCACTGAGGGCGCGCGAATGGCCCAACGCGGCTTTCGACGGCGTGCGCGCCCCCGCCCCCGGCCGCCTCACCCTCGACTCGCGCCCGCACACCGCTCGCGCCCATGCCCGCCGCCGCTACTTGCGCTCAAGCCCGCGCACCGCTCGCGCCCTCGCTCCCGTGCACACGCCACCGACGCGTTCCGAACGCTCAGCCCCGACGCCTGCCGCGCAGGGGGTGTCGAAGTATTGCCGACGGTTCGATTGGGCGGGAAGGTCAAAGGTGGCGTGCTCGTGCACTCCACGGCTTGAGTGAGGGCCTCCCTTACCCAGCTGCCCTGGGGCACGCCACCTTTGGCCTTCCCCTCAAATAGCCGTCGGGAACGCCCACGACCCTGGCCCGCGGCAGGCCTCGGGCACGCCCAGGCGGCTCGCGCCCAGGCCCGCGAGGTGCCTGAGTGGTCGACACGGGGCGCTCGAGTGGTCGGCACGGCGCCCGGGACATGGAGGTTCCCCGAGGATTTGGGGGTCGTGAGGGGTATGGCCGGTTCTAACCGGCCGAAACACTCACGAGCCTTGGCGCTGGCCGAACATGGTCACGCCGACCGGCGGCAGGCCGACCACGCTCGACATCACCTGGCAGAACGCCTCGCCGTGCGGCCGCAGCTGGGCGTCCGTCGGGGTCCAGGAGGCGCGAAGCTCCAGGTCGTCGGTGCGCGGCGGGCCCGAGATGTCGCCGAAGCGGGCGGACGAGGTCTCCGTCACCGTCCCGCCCAGGGCCGTCCAGGTCGCGCCGGTCGTCTCGAGCGCGTCGGTCAGCCATGACCAGCCGACTGCCGGGAGGAACGGGTCCGTCGCCAGCTCGCGGTCGAGCTCCGCGCGTACATATAGGACAAGCCTGAGCACGCCGTCCCAGCCGTCCTGGCCGTCGGGGTCGTGGAGCAACACCAGCCGCCCGGTGGCGAGAACGTCCGCCGGACCTGTGCTTTCGCAGCTGATCGCGTACGACCACGGCGCCAGGCGCTGGGGTGCGCGCAGCGTTTCGAGCTCGAGTTCGCGGCGGGGCACCACAGAGCGCAGTGCGGCCACGGCTTCACGGAACAGCTCGGGCGCTTGCGTCATCGCGGTCACGAATCCGACTGTAAGGCGGGAGCGGGCCGATGCCGAGGTAGACGCGCCGAGAAGCGGCTGAGCCGAGAGCCATACGATGTAAACGATGTCTCCTACACTCCAGACGCGGCGCCGCGCACTGCCCGACGCCCCCTTCCTCGTGGCGGCGAACGGCGGCAAGCCTTCGCGGCTCCCCGTGTGGTTCATGCGCCAGGCCGGCCGCTCGCTGCCCGAGTACCGCGCGCTCCGTGAGGGCACCGCGATGCTCGACGCCTGCTTCGACCCGGAAATGCTCGCCGAGATCACCCTGCAGCCGATCCGGCGGCACGGGGTGGACGCGGCGATCCTGTTCAGCGACATCGTCGTGCCGCTCAAGGCCGCGGGCGTCGACATCGACATCGTGCCCGGCACCGGCCCGGTGGTCGCGTCGCCGGTTCGCGACAAAGCCGCTGTTCAGGCGCTTCCGGTGCTCGAGGCCGACCAGGTGGCCAAGGTCGCCGAGGGTGTCGGGCTGCTGGTCTCCAAGCTCGGCGAGACGCCGCTGATCGGCTTCGCGGGCGCGCCGTTCACGCTCGCCTCCTACCTCATCGAGGGCGGGCCGAGCCGCAACCACGAGCACACCAAGGCGCTCATGCACTCCGAGCCAGAGGTCTGGCACGCGCTCGCCGACCGGCTCGCCGACGTCGCGCTGACCTTCCTCCGCGCGCAGCTCGACGCCGGTGTCGACGCGATCCAGCTGTTCGACTCCTGGGCGGGCGCGCTGTCGGAGCGGGACTACCGCGAGTTCGTGCTGCCGCATTCGGCCAAGGTGCTGGCCGGGGTCGCCGAGTACGGCGTGCCGAGGATCCACTTCGGCGTCGGCACCGGCGAGCTGCTGGTCGCCATGCGCGACGCGGGCGCGGACGTCGTCGGCGTCGACTGGCGCATCCCGCTCGACGAGGCCGTCCGGCGGCTCGGCGGCGACGCCGTCGTCCAGGGCAACCTCGACCCGGCGCTGCTGCACGCGTCGTGGCCGGTGCTCGAAGCCGAGGTCCGGCGGATCGCCGACGAGGGCCGCGCGGCGACCGGGCACATCTTCAACCTCGGCCACGGGGTGCTGCCCGGTGTCCAGCCCGAGGTGCTGACCAAGGTCGTCGAGCTGGTCCACTCGCTGTGAAGACGGTCGCGGTCGTCGGCGGTGGCATCTCCGGGATGACCGCCGCGTACCGGCTGCGGCAGTCGCTCGGCGACGGGGCCGGGATCGTCGTCTTCGAATCGGCGAAAACGCTCGGCGGCAAACTGCGCACGGTCGAACTCGCCGGCCGGTCTTACGACGTCGGCGCGGAGGCCTTCCTCGCGCGCCGTCCCGAGATGCTCGCGCTCGTCAGCGAGATCGGCTTGGACGGTCAGCTCACGCACCCGACAGGCGCGCGGGCGACCATCCGGGCGGGCGGAACCTCGCGCGGCCTCCCGCCGGGCACGGTCATGGGCGTGCCCGCGTCGGCCGACGCCGTCGCCGGGCTTTTGTCGGAAACCGGCCGGAAAGCCGTCGCCGCCGAGGCGACCATGCCGCTGTCGCTCCCGGCTCAGGACGTGCCGCTCGGCAAGCTGCTCCGTGACCGGTTCGGCGGCGAATTGGTCGATCGGCTGGTCGACCCGCTGCTCGGCGGCGTGTACGCCGGGGGAGCAGACGGCCTCGGCCTGCGGGCGACCATGCCGGGCCTGGCCGCCGCGGTGGCCAATGGCGCCGAGTCGCTGACCGCCGCCGCGGCCGCGCAGTTGCCGAAATCTCGCTCGACCGCACCGGTGTTCGGCACCACGACCGGCGGCCTCAGTGCCGTCATCGATCGGCTCGCCGAGCTGGCCAAGGCCGATATCCGGCTCGGCCTCCCGGTGCGCTCGCTCCAGAAGACCGCCGACGGCTGGCGCCTGGAGATCGGCTCGACGACGTCCACAGAGGTCATGGACTTCGACGCGGTCGTGCTCGCCGTCCCCGCGCCGTCCGCGCGCAAGCTGCTCGACGGGGTCGTGCCCGCCGCGTCGTCGGCGTTCGGCGAGATCGAGCTGGCGTCCATGGCCGTGGTCGCGATGGCGTTGCCGCCCGAAACCGAGCTGCCCGACATTTCCGGCATCCTGATCGGTGCCGGCGAGCGGGACGCGCACGGACAGCCGTACGCGGCGAAGGCGTTCACCTTCTCGACGCGCAAATGGGCCCACTACGGCGGCGGGCCGGTGCTGGTCCGCGGCTCCGTCGGCCGGTTCGGCGAGGAACGGGTCCTGCAGGTCGACGACTCGGACCTCATCGCAGCCGTCCGGCGTGATCTCGCCGAGCTGACCGGCGTCACCGCCGAGCCGGTCGAGACGATCGTCACCCGCTGGGGTGGCGGATTGCCGCAATACGGCGCCGGACATCTGGACCGCGTCGAGCGCATCGAGCGGGCCATCGGCGAAATCCCAGGCCTGGCGGTCGCGGGCGCGACACTGCACGGTGTGGGACTACCCGCTTGTGTGGCCACGGCGACAACAGCGGTCAAGTGGCTTCTGACAAGATGAATGGCATGGCGCGGCTGAACTACAACGAACTCAACGACACGATCCGCTACACCGCTTGGTCGGTCTTCCGGGCCGAGCCCGGCAAACTGGGTGAGGATCGCGGGGACGCCGCGCGGGAGACCGCCGAGTACCTCGACGCGCTCGAGGGCAAGGGCGTGGTCGTGCGCGGGGTGTACGACCTCGCGGGCATGCGTGCCGACGCCGACTTCATGATCTGGTGGCACGCCGAAGAGGTCGAGCAGGTGCAGGCCGCGTACAGCGGGTTCCGCCGCACGCCGCTCGGCCGCGCGTCGACCCCGGTGTGGAGCCAGATGGCGCTGCACCGGCCCGCCGAGTTCAACAAGAGCCACATCCCGGCGTTCCTCGCCGGTGAGGACGCGCGCAAGTACATCTGCGTTTATCCGTTCGTGCGCTCCTACGACTGGTACCTGCTGCCCGACGACGAGCGCCGCAAGATGCTCGCCGACCACGGCAAGGCCGCCCGCGGCTACCCGGACGTCCGGGCGAACACGGTCTCGTCGTTCGCGCTCGGCGACTACGAATGGATCCTCGCCTTCGAGGCCGACGAACTGCACCGCATCGTCGACCTGATGCGTGACCTGCGCGCCACCGAGGCCCGCCGTCACGTCCGGGAAGAGATCCCGTTCTACACCGGCCCGCGCGTGCCGCCCGCCGAGCTCATCGCGAACCTGCCGTAGTGATCACCGGCAGCGAATCGGTTCTGCCCGGCCCGTTCCGGGTCGCGCGCGCGGCCGCGCTGAGCATCGAGGCCGCCACCGACGCCGCGGGCGAACTCCTGCGGCTGCGCGGGATCGCACCGGGTGAGGTCACTGTGGACACTCGCCACGCGGCGGCGGCGTTCCACAGCGAGGCCTACCTGCTCAAGGCGTTCTCGCCCGACGGCGGCGACATCTGGGCGCCGCTTTCGGGCAACTACCAGGCACGCGACGGCTGGGTGCGGCTGCACTGCAACCATCCGCAGCACGCCGACGCCGTCTGCTGGGCACTCGGTGTGCCGCCGACCGTCCAGGCCGTCACGGCCGCGGTCGCGAAACGGTCCGCGCACGACGTGCAGGAAGCGGTGATCGCGGCGGGTGGCGCGGCCGCGCTGATGCGGTCGGCCGAGGAGTGGGCCGCTCATCCGCAAGGCCAAGCGGTCAGCGAACTTCCGTTGACAGGGAACGACGTCATCGGCGACGGGCCGAAGCGCGAGTTGTGGGAGTCGGACCGGCCGCTCGGCGGGATCCGGGTGCTGGACCTGACCCACGTCATCGCGGGCCCCGTCGCGGGCCGGGTGCTCGCCGCGCACGGCGCGAACGTGCTGCACCTCGGCGCCGCGCATCTGCCGGCCGTGGCACCGCTGGTGATGGACACCGGCATGGGCAAGAAGTCCGCCTACTTGAACCTCACCACCGAGGCGGGCCGGGCCAAACTGTGGAAGATGATCGGGCGCGCGGACGTGCTCCTGCAGTCGTTCCGGCCAGGTGCGTTGCCGCGCTTGGGTTTCACGCCGGAGAAGCTGGCCGCGGTCAGGCCAGGCCTGATCATCGCCGACCTCAGCGCGTACGGCTGGACGGGACCGTGGGCCCGCCGCCGCGGGTTCGACAGTCTCGTGCAGCTGGCGACGGGCATCGCGGCCGAGCAGGGGATGGACGAGCCTCGGCCGTTGCCGGTGCAGGCACTCGACCATGCCACGGGCTGGCTCGCCGCCGCAGGGATCATGGAAGCGGTGCGCGCGCAGGTCGCCGAGGGCGGCACGCGGCACGTCAGGGTCGCGCTGGCGCGGACCGCGTCGTGGCTGGACTCGTTGGGCCGCAAGGATCCCGCGGGGGAGATGCCGGACGTGTCCGACCTGCTGGAGAAGGTCGACAGCCAGTTCGGCGAGCTGACCAGGGTCAAGATGCCGGGTGAGCTGCCCGGCGGGAATCCTTTTTGGACACACGCGTCGCACCTACCCGGCAGTGATCCGCTTTCCTGGTAGCCAGCGCCGTTTCGGCTTCTTGAGCTCGCCGCGCTCGATGAGCCACTTCGCGAACCGTTCCGCGTCGTCGCGTGCCCGTGTTCCTTCGAACTTCGGGTACTCGGCGGCGTAGACCTCGAACAGCTCCGCGAACCGCGCGCCGAGTTCCTCGGGAATGTCCGGCCGGAGATAGCCGACGACGCGCCTTCGCTTGTTACGCAGCACGATCACTTCGGCGCGCACGCGGTCATGGTCGAACCCGGCGGGTGGAACGCCGCCCGCGAGCAGTGCGCGCAGTAGCTCCCCCTGCTGCGCCGCAAGCCGCTCGCGGGCGGACGTCATCGGGTGACCGCCTTCCTGATGGCAGCGAGTTCCGACGTGAGTTCGGCGTCGGACGGATAGTCGTCGTCGCGTTCGAGCAGCACGCCAGGAGGGTCCACTCTGGACCGGAGCTCGCCGAGAAGTTCCAGCACCTGCGGGAAAATCGGGTGGGCGTGCGTGTCGTGGTAGATGCCGTCGCGCTCGACGCCGCCCGCCATGTGCACGTACGCCAGCTGCTCCCACGGGATGTCGTCGAGGAAGGCGACCGGGTCGGTGCCCAGGTTGCGGGCGGTCGCGTAGAGGTTCGCGACGTCGATGATCAGCAGGCAGCCGGTGCGTTCGGTCAGTTCGCGCAGGAACCGGGCTTCGGTCAGCTCGGCGTCCGGCCACTCGAAGACGGCGGCGATGTTCTCCATGGCGAAGGGAACGCCCACAATGGACTGAGTCAGTTTGACATTGTCCACCAATACATCCAGGGCGTCACGAGTACGCGGGACCGGGATCAGGTGGCCGGCGTCGAGCCCGCCCGCGCGCACGAAACACACGTGATCGCTGGCCATCGGCGCGCCGAGTTCCTCGGTGACCGCGGCGAGATGCTCGATCCGCGTGGTGTCGACCGGCTCCGCCCCGCCCAGTGAAAGCGAGACCGCGTGCGGGAGGACGGGGAGCCCGAGCCCCGTGAGGGACTCGGGCAGGTGCTCGGTGTGGAGGTTCTCGGCGACGACCTCGACCCAGTCGACACCCGGGATCCGGGCGATCGAGAGGTCGATCTCCGGCCGCCAGCCGATCCCCACTCCGAGCTTCCCCCGTGTGTCAGCCACCGCAGCCCCCGCCGCCACCACAGGAACTGCCACCACCACAAGAACTTCCGCTGCTGCACGAACTCCCGCTGCTGCAGGACGACGAGCCCGAGTAGCTGCTGCCGCCCCAGCCGCCGCCGGACGAGATCGGCGGCATCAGCACCGCGCTGAGCGCCGGGTCCGGGTACATCGTCAGGCCGCCGACGGCGACGAGCCCTGCCGCGCCCGCCAGCACCGCGTTGTGCTGTGCCGTACGGCTTTTCTCCTTGCTGAGCTCGCTCTGCCCCTTGGTGGTCGGCTTGACCTTGACCGGCTTCTTGGCCACCGTGCGGGCGATCAGCGTGGCCACCAGCGCGACGATCACGAGCGCGGTGAGCCAGCCGACCGGGCGGCCCAGCGAAAGCCCGTTCACCCAGCGGGCGAAACCGACGGCCAAAACCGCTAGGTAGAGCCAGAAAACGACCTTCCGGATGGCGCGCGTCTTGGTTCCTGGCACGACCAGCCCGCGCCGTTCGAGGTCGGTGGCGAGTGCCTTGAGCTCGGCGGAACTGCGCATCCGGACCATGATGCTCAAGGTCGACTTGCCGGTCGCCGTCTTGACCACCGCGGCTTCCAGCGGATCGCCGGGAATCGCGCCGGTCGCCCGGATCTTGCGGTCACTGCTGACCCGCAGCAGTCCCCGCTCGACCAGTGCGGCGATGATCGTCTCGATCACGCGGTTTTGGCCGCCTGCCAGGTAAGCGTATTCGTAAACGGTGAGTGGGCGGCCGGTGTCGATCGCGGCCGTCGGCCTGGCGATCTTCGCACCGATGCCCAGGATGACCCGTACCACCAGCGGCGCTAGCAACAGTCCGATGTAGATCTGGATGAACGCCGGTCCCGAGATTCCCCAAGGGTTTTCCATCGCGCTTCCCCTCCCATCCGGGTGTCGGTCCACCGTAATGGCCGAGTGAGGAGAGCGTAGGGCTTGTATCCCGGTTCGAGAACTCGACTTAAGGCAAGCTTGAGGAGCAATTTCACTTCGAGGTGGCTTGCAAGGCCTTGGCCAGCTTCGGGTCGGGGTACCGCCGCAGCCCGCCGACGGCGACCAGGCCGGCGGCGCCGTCGACCGCGGACCGGTCCCCACGTGCTGTTTCGTAGGATTTCAGCCCCGCGAGCGTGGGCCTCGGCTGGGTGCGTTCCTTGGCCAGCAGCGCCGCTCCCGCCATCGCCGCGGCGACCAGCGGCAGCAGTAAAGGCCATTTCCAGCCGGCGATGCCGAGTGCCAGAACAATGGCGTACACGGCGCAGACGGCCCACCACACTCGGCGACGCAGCCGTTCCGGAGTGACCAGTCCGAGTGCTTCGAGTTCGGCGGAAATTGCCCGCATCGGCGCCGAATTCGCCAGTAACAAGCGAATTCCCGCCGCCGTGACACCTTTCGGGGAAACTGTCGCGGCGACTACCGCGTGCTCCAGTGGATGGACCACGGCGACGGGCGTGCAGAACAGCCGTCCGGTATCACTGACCCGGAGCTGTTCGCGTTCGATCATCGCGGCGACGACCGTCTCGGCGACACGGGCCGTGCCGCCGGCGAGATAGGCGAAGTGGTACAGCGTGGGCAGGCGGCAGGCGTGCTTGGCGCCGAGCAGCAGTACACAGCCCGCGCCTGCGAGCGCGGGCAGGATCAGCAACGCCAGATACGTCCACCCCGCCATGTCTCCTCCAGCAAACAGGACGCGGAGGAGCGGCGGGAGGTTCGCTACTCCTTGGGGACCAGTTTCAGCGAGATCGAGTTGATGCAGTAGCGCTGGTCCGTCGGGGTGTCGTAGCCCTCGCCCTCGAAGACGTGCCCGAGGTGGCTGTGGCACGAGTTGCAGAGCACCTCGATGCGCTTCATGCCCATCGTGCGGTCTTCGCGCAGCAGTACCGCGTCGGAGTCCGCGGGGTCGAAGAAC
This sequence comes from Amycolatopsis sp. NPDC059657, assembly GCF_042734395.1. Classification (NCBI taxonomy): domain Bacteria; kingdom Bacillati; phylum Actinomycetota; class Actinomycetes; order Pseudonocardiales; family Pseudonocardiaceae; genus Amycolatopsis; species Amycolatopsis sp. NPDC059657. Next base: position 22,333 of record NZ_JBHWEB010000003.1, read on the forward strand.
GACGGCCAGCCGCAGTGACTCGGGAACTTCGTGTCGCTGCGGAACAGTTCGGCACCGCAGGCGCGGCACTCGTAGGAACCGGTCGTCTCGGTGTCGGTGTACTCGCCGACGTAGGGACGTTCCGTCCCCGCCTGGCGGAGGACCGCGTACTCCTCCGGGGACAGCTGCTCACGCCATTCCTGCTCGGACTTGACCACACGCGGAGTGGCCCCGACCACGGGTTTCATGCCTTTCACGGTTACGACGTTACTCCGCGAGCCACAGCAAAGCCCGCTCGACGATGTCCCAAGCGGCGACTATCACGCCCGCGATGATGAGGGTCGCCAGGAACGCGGCGATCCACCAGCGCAGGCCACCCAGGCGGTTGCTCGAATCGGCGAAGTCGGCGACGCCGTCGATCGACGCCTCGACGGTGAAGTTGGGCCCGCAGCGTTCCATCCGGTCCAGATGCTCGGCGAACGCGCGTGCTTCGGGGTCGTGCGGATCGAGCCCGACCAGATCCTCGTGGAAGCGAGGATGCTGGCCCGGTCCGGTGGGTCCGGTCTCGGCCATACCCCCACGGTATGCCACGGACACCGTTCGACGCACTCATCCGGCGGCGCGTCCCACCGCTACTGCTTGAGCCTGGTGTCCGAGTCGATCTTGGCCGCGCCGCCGAGTGTGACGATCCGCCAGCCGTAGCGGGGCGCGCTGTTGATGTTGATGTTCATGGTCAACGAGCTGTCGGGGTTCGCCTTGCCGGTGTCCGCGTTGACCTTGCCCCAGACACCGATCTTCTGCTCCGGCGCCTTCCAGTACGCCGCGAACTGCTCCTTCGAGCCGTAGACCTTCTGCGCGGCGGGGGTCAGCACGTTCCATGCCGCGTCACTGCCCCGGGTGGCCTCCTCGATGAAGGTCAGCATCGTGGCGGTCGCGGCGTTGAAGTCGACCTTGCCCTCGGACGGGGTGGAGTCCGGGCTGCCCGGCGCCGCCGAGCTCGCCGACGTCTTGGGGCTGCTCTTGCCGGGCTGCTGTGACGAGCTGGAGCCGGGACCGGCGGCCGTGCCGCCCGAGTCGTTGTCCTTACCTCCGGAGTTCAACGCCAGGAAGACGATCACCGCGATGACCACGACCGCCGCACCGGCGCCCGCGAACAGCATGGTCTTGCGCTTCGAGTCGGCGTTCGACGGCTGGGGCGCGCGCATCGGCGCGGCCGCCGACGGTACGGGCCTCGGCGGGGTCTGCGGCGGCATCGCCTGGGTCGGGCGAGGAGGTGTCATCGGCGGCGCGTAGGCCGCCGTCGGGGTACGCGGCGGAGTCGGCGGTCCCTGCGGGGCGTTGCGCTGCCAGGGCGGCGGCGCGCCGTTCTCGGCCGCGACCGGTCTCCGGCCGCCCGCGCCACCACTGGGCAGCGTCGGCGAGACGGTGATGCCGGGAAGCTGTTCGGTGCTCCTCGAGGCGAGCCTGCGGAGCTGGTCGGCGGCCTCGGCCATGCTCGGCCGCTCATCCGGCTCGGGCCGCAGCAGGCTCATCACCAGCGCGGTCGCCGGCCCGGCCTGCTTCGGCGGGACGATGTTGCCGTTCGCCGCCGCGTAGAGCAGCGCGAGCTGGTTGGAGGTGTCGCCGTAGGGCGTCAGCCCCTCCAGCGCCTGGTAGAGCGTCGCGCCGAGCGCGAAGACGTCCGAGCTGGGGACCGGGTCGGCGCCCCTGGCCAGTTCCGGCGCCAGATAGGCGGGCGTGCCGCCGATCAGGCCGGTCTGGGTGAGCGCCATGTCGCCCGCGGCCCGCGAGATGCCGAAGTCGGTGAGCTTGGCGACGCCGTTGCCGTCGATCAGGATGTTGCCCGGTTTGACGTCGCGGTGGACGATCCCGGCCCGGTGCGCGGCCACGAGCGCCGACGCGACCTGCTCGCCGATGCGCGCGACCTGGCCGACCGGCAGCGTCGGGTTCTGCGCCAGCACGGCCGACAGGCTGGGCCCGTCGACGAACTCCATCACCAGGCACGGGTCGCCGCTGTGCTCGGCGATGTCGAACACGACGATGGCGTTCGGATGCTGGAAGCGAGCCGCGTTCTTCGCCTCGCGCATGGCGCGCTGGCGCATGTTGTCGCGCTCGGCCTCGGACACACCCGGCTGGGCGAGGATCTGCTTGACGGCCACGGAGCGTTCGAGGCGCACGTCGATGGCGCGCCAGACGACCCCCATGGCACCGCTGCCGATGTGCTCGACCAGGCGATAGTGCCCTGCGATCAGTTGCCCGGTGTCGATGGCGCCTGCTCCTCGGAAATCTCCGCGATAATGGCTGTTGGTCAGCGCGAACCCCGCCTCGCGCACCCGATCGAGTGTAGCGGGCTGACGTTCGCGATCTGCGTCAGCCAGCCGTAGAACTCGTCACGTACTCCGGCTCGGCGACCGGCGGTACCCGGCGCTTGAAGGTCCTGACCAGGCCGATCGCGCCCACGGCGGCGAATCCGGCATAGCAGGCGAGCAGCGCGGGCGGCGTGTTGCCGGTCAGCGCGTCGCCGAGCACGACCACCGCGATCGTGCCTGGGAGGCTACCCAGCGCTGTACCCAGCAGATATGGCGTCAGCCGGACGGATGAAACGCCACAGCAGTAGCTCATCGGCGCGAACGGGACCACTGGGATCAGCCGCAGCGAGGTGATCGCCAGCACACCGCCGTCGGAGAGGTGCTCATTGACCACGCGCACCGACTTGCGGTGCAGATGCCGGGCCACCAGCTCGCGGCCGAGCAGCCGCGCGAGCCCGAACGACAGCCCGGACGCGATCGTGGTCGCGAGGATGCCGATCAGGATGCCCGCGGTCGCGCCCAGCAGCAGCCCGCCGGCCAGGTTGAAGACCGTTCGCGGGATCGGGGCGACCGTGAGGACCGTGTAGGTGAGGAAGAACAGCCATGGCGTCGCCGGGCCGAGCTCGGCGGCCCAGACGCGCAGTTCGGCGGGAGAGGGGATCGGCAGCAGTAGCGCGGCCGCCACGAGCGTGGCGAGCAGCGCGAGCGCCACGGCCAGTTTGGTTCTCCCCGACATGGCACCCACGGTACCGATCCGGGATTACCGTGGGTGCCATGCCCAAGAACGGCGATCCGATCGAGTACCAGGTAGGCGAGCGCACGGTCAGGGTGACCAGCCCCGACAAGCCGTACTTCCCCGAGCGGGGGTTCACGAAGCGGCAGGTGGTGGAGTACTACATCGCCGTCGGCGAGCCGCTGCTGCGGGCGATCGGCGAGCGGCCGACCACGCTCAAGCGCTACCTCGAAGGCGTCACGGGGGACTGGTTCTACGCCAAACGGGTGCCGAAGGGCGCACCCGAGTGGGTGGAGACCGCCAAGATCACCTTCCCCTCCGGCCGGACCGCCGAGGAGGTCTGCCCGACCGAGCCCGCCGTGTTCGCCTGGGCGGCGAATCTCGGCACCTTCGACTTCCACCCCTGGCCGGTGCGCCGCCCCGACGTCGACCACCCCGACGAGCTCCGCATCGACGTCGACCCGCCGGACAACGCCGGTTTCGAGGACGCGGTCGCCGTCGCGGGCTGCGTGCGCGAGGTGCTGGCCGACGCCGGGCTGACCGGCTACCCGAAGACCTCGGGCGGGCGCGGGGTGCACGTGCTGGTCCGGATCCGGCCGGAGTGGGACTTCATCGACGTCCGGCACGCGGTGATCGCGCTCGGCCGCGAGGTGCAGCGGCGGATGCCGGACAAGGCGACCATCTCGTGGTGGAAGGAGGAGCGCGGCGGCCGCGTGTTCCTCGACTACAACCAGGCCGCGCGCGACCGGACCGTCGCGTCCAGCTGGTCCGTCCGGGGGACGCCGAGGGCGACCGTGTCGACTCCGGTCACCTGGGACGAGCTCACCGAGGTGCACCCGGACGACTTCGACATCTTGTCCGTACCGGTCCGCCTCGCCGAGGTCGGTGATCCGCACGCCGAGCTGGACTCGGTCACGCACGGTATCGAAACGTTGCTCGAGTGGTACGCACGTGATGAACGTGACTTGGGGGTCGCCGAACTGCCTTATCCGCCGGATTACCCGAAAATGCCTGGTGAGCCCAAGCGAGTTCAGCCGAGTAAAGCGCGATCCGATACTTAAGTTGTTTCGGCCGAACGGGTAACGTCGTAGGGCGCAGTCGCGACTATGCGCAATACATGTAGCTCGGCCGAAACCCAGGAGGATTGCCGGCATGGACGATCTGGTCGCCTTCCTCAAGGCCAGGGTGACCGAGCGGCAGTCGTTGATCATGCGCGCCGTCAAGAAGACCAAATCGGGCGAGCGGCTCGACCGCGGCGAGTCGAAGGTCGTGATCGAGAAGCGGATCCGCGCGCTGACCGAACTCGAGCTCGACGTGGTCAACCAGATGGTCCAGGAATCCGAGACGGTGCGCCGGATACTGGCGACGCACCGCACGGCGGTCAACGACCAGGTGCCCGGTTTCCCGCTCTACGGCAGGGACTACTGGTGTGAGACGTGTCATGTCCCCTCGGACGAGGCTGGCTCGAACTGGTGCATGACGCTGCGGCTTCTCGCGCTGCCCTACGCGGACCACAAGGAGTACAACGACGCCTGGAAGCCGTAGCCGGGAATGATCTCCGGCCGGCGGCGTTGCTCTTTGTGTGCTGCCGTCCCGATTTTCCGTGCTGGATCGTTCACCCGTTCGCGCCAACGGGTCGCCGGGCGAGGCCCTGCGTGAGACCGTCGCGTTCGCGCGCGAGATCGAAGCGCTGGGGTTCCACAGGTTCTGGGTTTCCGAGCATCACAGCGTTCCCGGCATCGCGGGCGCGGCTCCGCTGGTGCTCGCCTCGGCCGTGGCGGCGGCGACGTCGACCATCCGCGTCGGCACCGGCGGGGTGATGCTGCCGAACCATCAGCCACTGGTGGTCGCGGAACAGTTCGGGGTGCTGGAATCGCTGTTTCCCGGCCGGATCGACATGGGTTTGGGCCGATCCGTCGGGTTCACCGGCGGAATCCGCCGTGCGCTGGGGCACGGCAAGGACGACGCCGACCGCTTCGGCGAGCAGCTTTCCGAGCTGCTGGGCTATTTCGACGGGACGCAGGATCGGCATCCCGGCGTGCACGCGGTCGCCGCCGAGGGCACGCGGGTGCCCGCCTTCCTCCTCGCGACCGGCGCGGGCGCGGACCTCGCGGCCGAACTCGGGCTGCCACTCGTGATCGCCGCCATTCGCGGGGAAAAGGCGATGATCGACGCGATAGACCGCTATCGAGACAATTTCCGACAATCATCCTTCGGTCCCGCGTATGTGATCGTTTCCACCGCTGTTTCGGTGGCCGGTAATTCTGCGGCCGCCCGGAAACTCCTGCTTCCGGAGGCGTGGTCGACGACCTATTCGCGGACCCGCGGCGAGTTCCCGCCGCTGCTCACACCGGACCAGGTGCTCGCGTTGCCGATCACCGACCGTGAGCGCGCCCGGCTCGAGCAGTCCCTCTCCGGGCAGATCTTCGGCACCGGGCCCGAGGTACTGGACCGTCTCGAAGGACTCGCCGGGCGCGCCGGCGCCGACGAGTTCCTGATCACCACCGCGAGCCACGACCGCGGCGAACTGCTCGAGTCGTATCGCCAACTCGCTGGCCTGGTGAACCGTCAGGTTGCTACTGTCGCCGGGTGACTGCCGGGTCGGCCTTGAGCCATGAGCAGACGGGGTGCCCGGCCAGGGCTTGACCGCCCGTGGCCCGCCGCCTTCCGTGCGTTCCCTGTAGAGGAAACGTGCACGGGAAGGAGGTGAAAAGCATGTCTCCCACACAGATTCCACTGCCGGTCTGGCAGGACTTCGTCGCACGCCACAGCGCTGGCGGGGTGCTCGACGGGCTCGTGACGCAGGTGCTGCCGTTCGGGGCGTTCGTCGAGGTCGCCGACGGCGTCCAAGGCCTGCTGCCGAGGGTCGCCACCGAACGCGGCGCCCGCATCGCGGTGAAGATCGACCGGATCGACGTCGAGAACCGCCGCTTCAGCCTGGTAGAGGCGTAGCGGAGGACGGTGGGGGCCGAGGCGGGCCCCCACCGTGTCACGCCACGCGTTCGAAGACGGCGGCGAGCCCTTGGCCCCCGCCGATGCACATGGTTTCGAGGCCGTAGCGGGCGCCGCGCCGCTGCATCTCGCGCACGAGCGTGGTCAATATTCGGACGCCGGTCGCGCCGACCGGATGACCGAGTGAGATGCCGGAGCCGTTGACGTTCAGCCGCTCGGCGAAGTCCCGCTCGGTCAGCTTCCACTCGCGGGTGCAGGCCAGCACCTGGGCGGCGAACGCCTCGTTCAGCTCGATGAGGTCGATGTCGCCAAGGCTGAGCCCAGCGCGCTCGAGTGCCTTGGCCGTGGCGGGCACCGGGCCGATCCCCATCGTGCGCGGCGGTACTCCGGCGACCGCCCAGGAGACCAGGCGGGCCAGCGGCCGCAACCCCAGTTCGGCGGCTTTGGCGGCGCTGGCGACCACGCACACGGCGGCCCCGTCGTTCTGCCCGCTCGCGTTGCCCGCGGTGACAGTGGCTTCGGGGTCCTGGCGCAGCATGACCGGCTTGAGCGCGGCGAGTGACTCGGCGGTCGTGTCCGCGCGCGGGTGCTCGTCGGTGTCGATGACGACATCCGGTTTGCCACGCTTGCCGGGAATCGTGACGGGCACGATCTCCTCGGCGAAGACCTCGCGTGCCGCGACCGCGCGCTGGTGCGACGTCACCGCGAGGGCGTCCTGCTCTTCACGCGGGATGCGGTACTCGCGCCGGAGGTTCTCGGCCGTTTCGAGCATGCCGCCCGGCACGGGGAAGTTGGCGCCTCCCGCGGTCAGCCGCGCCCGCGCGAGACGGTCGTGCAGCTCGACGCCGGATCCCTTGACGCCCCAGCGCATCGCGTCGCTGTAGAACTCGACCTGGCTCATGCTCTCGGCGCCGCCGGCGAGCACCAGGTCGGCGACCCCGGTCTGCACGCGCATGGCCGCGTCGAGCACGGCCTGGAGCCCGGACCCGCAACGCCGGTCGACCTGCAGGCCGGGCACCTCGACCGGCAGCCCGGCGTCCAGCGCGGCGACCCGGCCGATCGCGGGCGCCTCGCCGTTGGGGTTGCACTGGCCGAAGATCACGTCGTCGACCGCGGTGACCGGGATCCCGGTGCGGCGCAGCACTTCGCGGATGACGGTCGCGGCCAGTTCGGTCACGGGAACGTCCTGGTAGACGCCCCCGAAACGCCCGACGGCGGTGCGGACGGGTTCGCAGATCAGCACTTCTTCGGTCACGCCGTCATAGTGCCACCCGCGGGTTCAGAGCCAGCCGTCGAGCGAGCCCATGAACCCTTCGTGGTCGGCGTAGTGCAACGTGTGATCGGGATGCGCCACCTCTCGCACCTCGAACCCGCGCTCGGCCAGTTCGGCCGCGAAAGCGGTGGACAGCACCCGGCTCGGCTTCGCGAGCTGGATCATCGACGGCACCACGGCTGGCGGCGCGAGATCCCGCCCGGCCAGCCGGTGCAGGAACCCGACCGAGGTGTCGAGGTCCCACGCCGCGATCGTCTCGGCCTCGACCTCCTTCGCCTCGTCGTTCCACTGTGGACGTTCCGCGAACAGCTGCTCGACACTGAGTGCCTTGGTGCGAGCCATATCCCGGGTGATGAACGCCTCCAGCACATCGAGCCGCGGCACCCGGAACAGCGGCTCCGAGTAGATCGCCCGCTCCGGCAGCAGCCGCTCGACGGCCAGCGCCAGCGTCATTCCACCCATCGAGTGACCCAGCGCCAGCGCGGGCTTGGCGGGCACGGTCGCCAGCAACGCTTCGGCGAACTCCGCGGGCTCGGCATCCGGCGCCGGCGCCGAACCGCCATGCCCCGGCAGGTCGACGGCGATCACCCGGTACCCGCGCCCGGCCAGCTCCGGCCCGACCCGCCACCACGCGCGCGAGCTCGCGCCCATCCCGTGCACCAGCACGGCGACCTGGTCGCCGGAACCCCACTCACGCGTGTGCAGCCTCATGCGACCTTTTTACCGAACTCCGGGTCCCTTCTGCCGCCTTGACCAGGGGCGGCCTTCACGATGGTGTCCTGTGCCCACCGTTCGCTGAAGCCCGCGAGGAACGCGAGACCCCAGAAGAACGAACTGGCATCCGCCGTTTGCTCGGGTTTGAAGGGGAGCAGCCCGCCGTGAGCCAGCACGTAGAACGCGAGACCGAACAGCGCGCCGGCGAGCGGCCGGAGCGCACCCGCGAAAACGGTCAGCCGGGGTCGTCGTTCGATGGCCACGTCGAGCCGGTTCCGATGGGTGATCCTGGCCATCACGCTCACCACGGCGCCGATTCCGCCCGCCACGAGGCACCCGGCGAAGAGCGCGGGCACGCTGACGAGTTCGATCAGCCCCCAGACGATGATCCCCGAAGTGGCCGCGCCCGCCATCAGTCCTACCAGGTACCAGGAAAGGGCCGCGTTCTTGGCGGCGTCGATCGCGAATTCCTTCGCATGGCGGACGTCTTCCTCCGCGGCCGCGCTCTCCTTGTTCAGCCGCTCTTCGATTTGTTCGGCTGTCAGATTCTTCTTGGTCCTCGCCTTGGTGACGAGATCCAGGACGCCGAGCAGGTGGACGATCACGGCGTAGATCATCTGAGAGAAAATCTCCTGCGGGCGCCCGCGCAGGAAAGCGGAGAACTTTCGTTCTTCGCGTCGCGCGGATCGTAACGCCAAAGAGAGATTCGGGTTGGCTTCCGTGCTGTTGTAGCAAGTCAGGATGCGATGGAGCCGACCCTTCTTGACCAGTACGACGAGGGCTTCGGCGAACCGGAAGTAATCCTCCTCGACGATCTCGCCACGGTACTTTTCGAATCTTCTTCGGATTTCGTCCAGGTTGCGCTGGCCGTCGCTGAGTATTTCCGCTCGCAGCTGGAGCAGCGACGGTCTTTCCGGCATGCCGGTGGTGTCGGACACGGTGACCCCCCTCGGGTTCGTGCTGAGCCATCCATCATGTCCGAATATTCGCGAGTGGATGTGTCAGGTGACGCAAACGTTTCTACTTCTTCGCCAAGCGGAGTTGCAGTTGCGTCAGGATGCGTTGCGCGGAGTCCGCGAGGTCGATTCCCGAGATCTCCTCGGCGCGCCGGACGCGATACCGGACCGTGTTCGGGTGGATGTTCAACTCGCCGGCGGCTTTGCGCACGTCGCCGAAAGCGTCCAGATACGCCAGCAGCGCGGGCACGAGTATCCCGCCGTGCTCGGCGTCGTGCGTCACCAATTCCGTCAACCGGGGATCGCGAATCCGAGGCTGGTCGCCCAGATATGCGAGCACTTCGGACAACAGGACCTCGGCGCGCACGTCCGCCAGTGAGGCGACGTCGGCATTCCAATGGCCACGCGCCATTGTCGCGAGCACACGGTCCGCGTCGGCACGCGAAAGGACGCTTTCGGCCAGGCGCGGCACCACGCCGCCCAGCGCGGCACGGACGGGGACGTCGAGATGCCGGGCCGCGGCGGCGACGATCTCCTTGGCCAGTGCGAGTACCCGGGTTTCGCCGCGTTCCGGTAAATCCGGCAGCAACGCGTACACGCGGCCGCCGATGACGCTCACCATCGCGCTGCGCCGGTACGCCGCCGTGTGCACCGAGATCAGGTTGACGAGCTCGGCGCGCCGGAGCTGGCGGCCGGTGCTCGCGCCCTCGCGGTGCAGCGCGAAAACGACCACCATCGCCGGGCGCGCGGGGTCCGCGCCGATGTCGTCGGCGACCGACTCTGCGTCGACGCGGCCGTCGAGCAAACTGACCAAAAGGTCTTCGCGCAGGCGGTTTTCGGGGCTCGGCAGGGTCCGGTGCCGGATCAGCTGGGGCGCGAGTGTCCGGCTGGCGCCCAGCAGCGCGGACTCGGCCTGGTCGTTGAGCGGCTGTGAACCTTCCTGCACCCAAATGGTGCCCAATGGCTGCGAGCCCGCGTGGATGCCTGCCGCGATGCGCCTGCGGATGCCGAGATCCGGCCGCTCGTCGATGCGGACGATGCCTTCGCCCGCACGCAGCCGTTGATAAACGCCCCACTCGCGCAGCATCGCGAGATAGCGTTCCGGCCCCTGTCGTCCCAAAATCGACAACCGCCGCAGCTCGTCGACCTCGTCGCCCGCCCGCGAATACGCGAGGACGCGGCTCGCCGTGTCCTCGATGCTGACCAGACCGCCGGTCAAGGTCGCGATCGTTTGCGCCAGCGAGAACAGGTCGCCCAGCACCTCGCCCGTCTCGGCCTCGCCGCCCGCCCGCGCCGCGTCGATGACCGCTCGCGTCAACGCCTCGACCTGCTCCCAGCGGGCCTCCGGCCGGACCTCCAGCAGGGTGACGCCCGCGTCGGCCGCGACGCTCGCCAGTCCCGTCGCGCCCTTGACGGCGACGGCGGCCGCCCCGCTCTTGCCGGCGACACGGATCGCGGGCGCCGCGGACCGGCCGCGGGCGCCGATGACCAGCACGAGGTCGCCGGCGTGTGCCTCCGGCGGGTCCTCGGGGTCGAGGATGACCACGTCGTCGACCCGCACGCCCAGGCCCTGCGGCGCGGTCACGACCTCGACCAGCGGGTCGCCCAGCGTGGCCAGGATATGGCGCAGTGAAGTGCTCAAGATTTCATCCGATCGAACAAACCAGTACTACCTATCTTAGCGAGTCGGACAAACACCTGGCACGCTTCGGGGCATACCGTTTTCGGGTACCCCACGAAGGTGAATGTCGTCAGGAGTGCTGCTGTGGATGCCGTGACCCAGACCCCCGCCCCCAAGAACGAGCCGGTGCTGAACTACGCGCCCGGCAGCGCCGAGCGCGCTGAGCTCGAGGGCGCGCTCAAGCAGCTGGGCGGAGCCGAGCCGATCGACCTGACGCTGACCATCGGCGGCAAGCAGCGTGCCGGTGGCGGCGACAAGATCGACGTCGTCCAGCCGCACAACCACGGCCACGTGCTCGGCACCATCCGCGGCGCCACCGCGCAGGACACCACCGACGCGATCGCCGCCGCCAACGCCGCGGCCCCCGAGTGGCGCGCGCTCAGCTTCGACGACCGCGCCGCGATCATCCTGCGCGCGGCCGACCTGCTGTCCGGCCCGTGGCGCGCCAAGCTCAACGCCGCCACCATGCTCGGCCAGTCGAAGACCGCCATCCAGGCCGAGATCGACTCCGCCTGCGAGCTGGCCGACTTCTGGCGCTTCAACGTCGACTTCGGCCGCCGCATCCTCGCCGAGCAGCCCACCAGCTCGCCGGGCCTGTGGAACCGCATGGAGCAGCGCCCGCTCGAGGGCTTCGTCTACGCGATCACCCCGTTCAACTTCACCGCCATCGCCGGAAACCTGCCGACCGCGCCCGCGCTGATGGGCAACGTCGTGCTGTGGAAGCCGTCGCCGACGCAGAGCTTCGCCGCGCACTTGACCATGCGCCTGCTCGAAGAGGCCGGCATGCCGCCGGGCGTGATCAACCTGCTCCCCGGCCACGGCGCGCCCGTGTCCGAGGTCGCGCTGACCCACCGCGACCTGGCTGGCATCCACTTCACCGGCTCGACCGCGACCTTCCAGCACCTGTGGAGCACCGTCGGCGCGAACATCGCCGGTTACCGCAGCTACCCGCGCCTGGTCGGCGAGACCGGCGGCAAGGACTTCGTGCTCGCGCACCCGTCCGCCGACGTCGACGTCCTGCGCACCGCGCTCGTCCGCGGCGCCTTCGAGTACCAGGGCCAGAAGTGCTCCGCCGCTTCGCGTGCCTACGTCCCGCGCTCGCTGTGGGCCCAGCTCAAGGACGGCCTGGTCGCCGAGACCGAGGCGCTGAAGATCGGTGACGTCACCGACTTCTCCAACTTCGCCGGCGCCGTCATCGACAAGCGCGCGTTCGACAAGCACTCGGCCGTGCTGCAGTCCGCGGCCGCGGACCCGCAGATCGAGGTTCTCGTCGGCGGCACAGCCGACGACTCCGTCGGTTACTTCGTCAAGCCGACGATCCTCGTCTCGGACAACCCGACGCACGAGATCTTCAGCACCGAGTACTTCGGCCCGATCCTGTCGCTGCACGTCTACGAGGACGCCGACTACGACAAGGTCCTCAAGCTGATCGACGAGACCGCCAGCTACGCGCTGACCGGCGCCGTCATCGCCAACGACCGCGCCGCCGCCGCCAAGGCGACCGAGTCGCTGCGCTTCGCCGCTGGCAACTTCTACATCAACGACAAGCCGACCGGCGCCGTCGTCGGGCAGCAGCCCTTCGGTGGCGCGCGGGCGTCGGGCACCAACGACAAGGCCGGTTCGATCCTGAACCTGCTGCGCTGGACCAGCCCGCGCTCGATCAAGGAGACCTTCGTCCCGCCCACCAGCGTCCGCTACCCCCACCAGGGCTGAGCCTTTTCCCGGGGCCTTTCACTAGGAGACTCGTCATGCTGCGTGCACCGTTGCTCGCCGCCGCCAGGTCGCGGCGCATGCGTTCGCTGGTCGAGACCGTGCCCGCCACCCGCTCGGTGGTGCGCCGGTTCGTCGCCGGATCGGACACGGCCGACGCCGTGGGCGTCGTCCGTGAGCTGACCGAAGACGGCTTGCGGATCACCCTCGACCACCTCGGCGAGGACACCACCGACGCGTCGCAGGCCACCGCGACCGTTCGCGCCTACGAGGAGATGCTCGCCGCGCTAGCCGCGGACGGGCTCGCCAAGGGCGCGGACGTCTCGGTCAAGCTTTCGGCCGTCGGCCAGTTCCTGCCCGTGGACGGCGAGAAGATCGCGCTGGAGAACGCGCGCCGGATCTGCGAGGCCGCGGCGGGCGTCGGCGCGACCGTGACGCTGGACATGGAAGACCACACCACCACGGACTCGACGCTCGGCATCCTGCGTGAGCTGCGCGTCGACTTCCCGTGGGTGGGCGCGGTGCTGCAGGCGTATCTGCGCCGCACCGAGCAGGACTGCCGCGAGCTGTCCGGCGAGGGTTCGCGGGTGCGGCTGTGCAAGGGCGCCTACGCCGAGCCCGAGACCGTCGCTTTCCAGGACAAGGCCGAGGTCGACCGGTCCTATGTGCGCTGCCTCAAGGTCCTCATGTCCGGCAAGGGCTACCCGATGGTCGCCTCACACGACCCTCGCATGATCGCCATCGCCGAAAAACTGGCGATGGAGGCCGGGCGCGTGCCGTCCGACCACGAGTTCCAGATGCTCTACGGCATCCGGCCGGAGGAACAGCGCCGGATCGCGGCGGACGGCGAGACCATGCGCGTCTACGTGCCGTACGGCGACGAGTGGTACGGCTACTTCATGCGCCGTCTCGCCGAGCGTCCCGCGAACCTGACGTTCTTCCTGCGGGGCCTCGCTACCCGCGGGTGACCTGCTGATGAAGCCCGCTTCATCCCAGACCGGGATGAAGCGGGCTTTGTCTCGTTTTCAGGCGTTCGGAGTCGCCTCGGCGTGCACCTTGGCCATGTCGAGCTCGCGCGCGGTCTTCAGCAGCTCTTCGAGCCCGGCTTCGCTGAGCGAGCCCGGCTGGGCGTAGACGAGCACCTTTTCCCTGATGATCGCCAGCGTCGGGATCGAGCGGACGTCGAACGCGGCGGCGAGCTGCTGCTCGGCCTCGGTGTCGACCGCGGTGAACAGGATGTCGTCGTGGTTCTCCGACACTTTTTCGTACGTCGGCGCGAACTGGCGGCACGGCATGCACCAGCCCGCCCAGAAATCGATCACCACGAAATCGTGGTTCTCGACGACTTCGTCGAAGGTCGCGGCGGTCAGGTCGATGGTGGCCATGTAACTCATTCTGCCCTCTCGGGGGAGGTGTTTCTTCTCGGAGAGCGCGACAATGGCCTGGGCCTGTGTGGCGAGACCCGTGGAGATGACTGGTATGGACCCCGTTCGCGTGCTGCTGGTCGAGGATCACGACATGGTCGCCGAGGCGCTGGCCCTGGCGCTGGAGGCGTTCCGAGAGGTCGAGCTGATCGAGCGCGCGAACTCGCTGGAGACCGGCGTCGCAGCCGCCGCCAGGTTCGGGCCCGACGTCGTGCTCCTCGATCGCAGGCTCCCGGACGGCGACGCGATCGCGGCCATCGGCCGGTTCGCGCCGGCGCGGGTGCTGGTGCTCACCGGCGACGCGAACAGCAGGATCACGGCCAGGCTGCTCGAAGCGGGCGGCGCGGGTCTGATCCTGAAATCCTGCCTGCTCGAAGATCTCGTCGCCGCGATCAAGTCGGTGGCGGCCGGCGAGATCGTCATCGACCGCCAGCTGCTTCCCGAGGCCGGGCTCACTGCCCGCGAACGAGCCGTGCTGACGCTCATCGCGGCCGGAGCGGGCACCGAACGCATCGCCGGCGAACTGAGCCTGGCCAGGAGCGCCGTGCGTGACCACATCGAACGGATTCTGGCCAAAACCGGCGCGCGGTCGCAGCTGGAAGCCGTCGCCTACGCGCGGCGAACCGGGCTGATCGACTAGGCGGGGGCACGATGACTGACGAGTTCCGGCTGCTCGCGCAAGGCGTCGTCGAGTACGCGATCTTCATGGTCGACGTCGACGGGCGGGTCACCGGCTGGAATCCCGGTGCCGAGCGGATCACCGGCTACCGCGCCGGCGAGATCATCGGCGAGCACATCTCCCGCTTCTATCCAACGGACGTGGCGGCCGACGGCCGTTCGGAAGCCGACCTCGTCGTGGCTTCGGCCGAGGGCCGTCACGTGGTCGAAGGCTGGCGGGTGCGGCGCGGCGGTGAGCGGTTCTGGGCGCATGTGGTCACCACAGCGCTGCGCGACGAGGACGGCGTGCTGCTCGGGTTCGGCAAGGTCGTGCGCGATGTGAGCGCGCAGGCGGACGCCGACGGCGGACATGCCGATCTGCGCCGGACGTTCGCGCACCTGGTGCGCGCGCAGGAGACCGAGCGGCGGCGGATCGCCTGGGACGTGCACGACGACTCGATCCAGTCGATGATCGCGGCCAGCATGCGGCTGCAGGTGCTCATCGCGCAGCAGCCGGAGACCGCCAGGCAGGCGCTGATCGAACTCGACGAGTCGATCCAGGCGGCGGTGCGGCGGCTGCGCGTGCTTGTCGCCTATTTGCGGCCGCCGACGCTCGACGGCCGCGATTTGGTCGCTTCAGTGCGCGGCTATCTCGAAGAGGTGGTGGCCGGCTGGGGATTGGCTTACACCTTGCGGCACGAGCTCACCGCGGAACCGCCGCCGGAAGTGGTGGTGAACGTGTTCCGGATAGCGCAGGAGGCTTTGGTGAACGTCCACAAGCACGCGCGTGCCCGCGGTGTCGAGGTGTCCTTGACCGAACAGCGGAATGGTCTGCTCGTACGGATATCCGATGATGGGATCGGCATCGCCGCGTCGGCGCCCACCGTGCGCGGCGAGCATATCGGCATGATCGCGATGCGCGAGCGGGCCGAAGCCGTGCGCGGCTGGTTGAATGTCGAGAGCCGATCAGGTGAAGGCACCACTGTGGAATTCTGGGTACCTGGGTCGGCATGGGAAAACGACTGACGATTTCCGGTTCACCACGCAATCGTTGAGTAAACGAAACCTGCGAGCGCGGCGCGCGAAGGATAATTTTCCCAGCGTCGGCCGCTGCCCCTGGACAGTCCCGGCGGAGCGCCGTGACCGGAATTCCCACGAGGATTCACGCGACGGCGACTAGGCAGTCCCAGCCCACTCCGGACCCTGGTGGCAGAGGATTCAGGGAGGGCGTCATGCCCGAGGCCGACAATTCCCGCCGTAGTGCCGTCTGGCCGGTGGCCGGGCGTGGGCGTATCGGACGCAACGAGGTCCGCAAGGTCGAGAACGAGACGAAGACCTTCCGCGCGCTGGACTACCGGTACGGCGGCGGCTGGTGCTCGGAGGCCGTGGCGGCACAGCTCTCCTGGGGGTATCGCATGCTGGCGGCCGATTGCAGCGACTCGGTGCGGGAACGGCTGTGCGTCGCACTGGCCGATCTGACCAGTGTCGCGGGCTGGACGTCGTTCGACGCCGGCCAGTCCGATGCCGCGCACGCCAGGTTCGACCGCGCGCTGGATCTCGCCAGGGCCGGCGGCGACGAGGTGCTGGCGTCGAACATCCTGTACCGCAAGGGCCGCGTGTTCCTGCATCACGACGCCGCGCTCGACGCGCTGGAGATGTTCCGGCTCGGTGAGCGGGCCGCCGAGGACGGCGGGTCGATGCTCATGCTGAGCGTGCTGTGCGCGAACGAGGCCTGGGCGTACGCCAAGCTGGGCGACCGCGACCTGGCGCTGGCGTCGCTCGGCAGGGCGAGCGACGCGTTCGAACGGTCCGATGGCGCCGTCGCCCCGGTGTGGGCGCGGTTCTTCGGCGAAACCGACCTCACGGCGATGGCGGGCACCGTGCACACCGAACTCGCCGTGACGCTGGATTCGTCGTACGCGTCGGCGGCCATCACCGAACTGACCAAGGTGGTCAAGAGCTATGGCTGCAGCATGGCGCGCAGCAAGTCGTTCTGTTTGGTCATGCTGGCGACCAGTCATCTGCTCGAAGGCGACGTCGACCAGGCGGCGGCGGTGGCCGATGACGCGCTGGCGAAGGCTTTGACTCTTAAGTCTTCGCGGTTCATGGATCGGCTTACGCCGCTTAAGAAAGCCGCAGACTGCCGTAGCGACAACCCGGACGTGCGTGCGCTGGCCGAGCGCATCAAGGCGTTCCGTTCGGTGGCGGCCTGATGGCGGGAGCGCTCAACGACGAAGGCCTGCAGCGGTTGCTCGAAGGGCTCAAAGCCGTTCGAGACGGCGATTTCAGCACCAGGCTGCCGCAGGTCGACGACCTGCTGATGGACGAGATGGCCGTCGTGTTCAACGGCATGGTCGATCAGCTAGCCCTGTTCACGTCGGAGGTGACGCGGGTCGCGCGCGAGGTCGGCACGGACGGGAAGCTCGGCGGTCAGGCCGCGGTGCCGTCGGTTTCCGGGACCTGGAAGGACCTCACCGATTCGGTCAACGCGATGGCGGGCAACCTGACCGGCCAGGTGCGGGACATCGCCGAAGTGGCGACGGCGGTGGCGCAGGGCGACCTTTCGCAGAAGATCACGGTCGATGTGAAGGGAGAGATGCTGGAGCTGAAGAACACGATCAACACGATGGTCGACCAGCTGTCGTCGTTCGCCGACGAGGTGACGCGCGTGGCGCGCGAGGTCGGCAGTGAAGGGCGCCTTGGCGGGCAGGCGGAAGTGCCGGGCGTGGCTGGGACGTGGCGGGATCTGACGACGTCGGTGAACTTCATGGCCGGAAATCTGACGGATCAGGTCCGGTCCATCGCCGAAGTGACGACCGCGGTGGCGAAAGGCGACCTTTCGCAGAAGATCACGGTCGACGCGCGTGGCGAGATCTTGGAGTTGAAGAACACGATCAACACGATGGTCGATCAGTTGTCGTCGTTCGCCGATGAAGTGACGCGCGTGGCGCGCGAGGTCGGTACGGAAGGCGCGCTCGGCGGGCAGGCGCAGGTGCCGGGCGTGGCTGGGACGTGGCGGGATCTGACGACGTCGGTGAACTTCATGGTCGGAAATCTGACGGCGCAGGTCCGCTCGATCGCGCAGGTCGCCACCGCGGTGGCGAAAGGCGATCTGACCCAGAAGATCACGGTCGACGCGCGTGGCGAGATCTTGGAGTTGAAGAACACGATCAACACGATGGTCGATCAGCTGTCGTCTTTCGCCGACGAAGTGACCAGAGTGGCACGGGAGGTCGGCACCGAGGGGCGGCTTGGTGGTCAGGCGGACGTCAAAGGTGTGTCGGGTACGTGGAAGGGCTTGACCGAGTCGGTGAACGTCATGGCCGACAATCTGACCGATCAGGTCCGTTCCATCGCCCAGGTGACCACGGCTGTCGCACTCGGCGACCTTTCGCAGAAGATCCGGGTCGACGCGCGTGGCGAGATTTTGGAACTGAAAGACACGATCAACACGATGGTCGGCCAGCTGTCGTCGTTCGCCGATGAGGTGACGCGTGTTGCGCGGGAGGTGGGTACCGAGGGGCGGCTTGGTGGTCAGGCGGACGTCAAAGGTGTGTCGGGTACGTGGAAGGGCTTGACCGAGTCGGTCAATGTCATGGCCGACAATCTGACCGATCAGGTCCGTTCCATCGCCCAGGTCGCCACCGCGGTCGCGCGCGGCGATTTGTCGCAAAAGATCACAGTGGAGGCCAAAGGCGAGGTCGCCGCGCTGGCGCAGACGATCAACACGATGGTCGACACGCTGTCGGCGTTCGCCGATGAGGTGACGCGCGTGGCGCGGGAGGTCGGCACCGAGGGCATCCTCGGCGGCCAGGCGCGGGTGCCCAACGTGGCGGGCACGTGGAAGAACCTCACCGACAACGTCAATTCCATGGCCAACAACCTGACCAGCCAGGTCCGGAACATCGCGCAGGTGACCACCGCGGTCGCGCAAGGCGACCTTTCGCGCAAGATCGACGTCGACGCGCGCGGTGAGATCCTCGAGCTGAAGACCACGATCAACACCATGGTCGACCAATTGTCCGCCTTCGCCGCGGAAGTGACGCGCGTGGCGCGCGAGGTCGGCAGCGAGGGACGGCTCGGCGGCCAGGCCGAGGTCGAAGGCGTGTCCGGCACCTGGAAACGGCTCACCGAAAACGTCAACGAACTCGCCGGGAACCTGACCAGGCAGGTCCGCGCGATCGCCGAAGTGACCAGCGCGGTGGCGACGGGTGACCTCACCCGGTCGATTTCCGTCGAAGCGCAGGGCGAGGTCGCCGAGCTCAAGGACAACATCACCGCGATGGTCCAGTCGCTGCGCGAGACCACTCGCGCCAACGAGGAGCAGGACTGGCTCAACACCAACCTCGCGCGGATCTCCCGGCTCATCCAAGGCCACCGAGACCTGCGCGTGGTCGCCGCGCCGATCGTGAACGAACTCGCCCCGCTCGTCGGCGCCCAGCACGGCACCTTCTTCCTCACCGAATCCGGTGAGGTCAGGACGAGACTGCGGCTGATCGCCAGCTACGGGCACAGCGAGGAAGGCGACATCCCGCGCGAGTTCCCACTCGGGCAGTCCCTGGTCGGCCAGGCCGCGCTCACGAAGAAGCCGATCGTCGTCGACCAGACACCGCCCGGCTACGTCAAGATCTCGTCCAGTCTCGGGGCGGCGGCGCCGGTCAACCTCATCGTGCTGCCGACCGTGTTCGAGGACCAGGTGCTCGGCGTCATCGAGCTGGCGTCGTTCACCCGCTTCACCATGGTGCAGCGGGATTTCCTCGAGCAGCTGATGGAGACGATCGGCGTCAACGTCAACACGATCATCGCCAACGCGCGCACCGACGCGCTGCTCGAAGAGTCCCAGCGCCTCGCCGCCGAGCTGCAGGCCAGGTCGGAGGAATTGCAAGCGCAGCAGGCGAAACTCCAGCGGTCGAACGCCGAGCTGGAGGAGAAGGCCGAGTTGCTGGCCAGGCAGAATCGCGACATCGAGGTCAAGAACTCCGAGATCGAGCAGGCCAGGCAGGAGATCGAGGAACGCGCCCAGCAGCTGGCGCTCGCGTCCAAGTACAAGTCCGAGTTCCTGGCCAACATGTCGCACGAACTGCGCACACCGTTGACCAGCCTGCTCATCCTGGCCGGCGTGCTCGCGCAGAATTCGACGCAGAACCTGACGGCGAAGCAGGTCGAGTTCGCCAAGGTCATCCAGTCGGCTGGCACGGACCTGCTGCAGCTGATCAACGACATCCTGGACCTGTCCAAGGTCGAGGCCGGCAAGATGGACATCCACCACGAGCCGTTCCCGCTGCGGCAGCTGCTCGACTACGTGCGCACGACTTTTCGTCCGCTCACCGCCGAAAAGGGCCTCGACTTCCAGGTCAACGTCGGCCGCGATGTGCCCGAGCTGTTGTTCACCGACGAACAACGACTCCGGCAGGTGCTGCGCAACCTGCTGTCCAACGCGGTCAAATTCACCGAGCGGGGGAGTGTGGAGCTCAACGTCGAAATGGTCGGCACGGTCGTCTCGCCGTCAGACCACGAACCCTTGGTCGCGTTCAGTGTCACCGACACCGGCATCGGCATCGCCGAGGAGAATCTCGACTCGATCTTCGGCGCCTTCCAGCAGGCCGACGGCACGACCAGCCGCAAGTACGGCGGCACCGGTCTCGGCCTGTCGATCAGCAGAGAGGTCGCTTACCTGCTGAGTGGCGAAATCCGCGCCGAAAGCCAGCTCGGCCACGGCAGCACGTTCACCCTCTACCTGCCCGTGTCCCGGTTCACCGCCATCCTCGACGACACCGGCCCCGACCGGACCCCGGTCGCGGAGCCCGACGGCGCACGGCGCGTGCTCGTGGTCGAAGGCGAGACGAACAGCCTGCTCACCCTGCTCGCCCGCGGAGTCGCCGCGGATCTGTCCGATACGCACGGCCCGGTCCTGGTCGAGTCCGTTTCGGCGCCCGCGGAAGCCATCGAAGCGCTCGCGGTTCACCCGTTCCGGTGCATCGTGCTCGACACCAGCATGCCGGGCACCACCGCGCTCACCTTCCTCAAGCGCCTCACCGAAGGCGCCGAGCCGATCAGCGTGCCCGTGCTGGCCCACGCCAGCCGTCAGCTCAGCTCGGCACAGGATCGGCTCCTGCAGGCCCACGTGCGTGTTCATCCCGTCGAGCTGTTGTCGTCGCTCGACGCACTCCGCGAGCGCATCATCTTGCATTTGTCCGCCGCCGAGCTGGACGGGATTTTGCCACTCATGCGACAACCGGAGACCGCTCCGGAGCCTGTCGTCCCGGAGAACGCCGAGGCGACGCCCCACCGGCTGCGAGGTCGCAAGGTCCTGCTCGTCGACGACGACGCCCGCAACGTCTTCGCCATCTCCGGGATGCTCGAGCTGAACGGCCTTTCGGTCGTCCACGCGCCGAACGGCCGCAAAGGTATTGAAGCACTGCTGGCCGACAAAACCATCGACCTGATCCTGATGGACGTCATGATGCCGGAAATGGACGGCTACGCGACCACGGCCGCGATCCGCGAGATGCCGCTCTTCGCGGACCTGCCGATCATCGCCGTCACCGCCAAGGCGATGGAAGGCGACCGGGAGAAGAGCCTCGCGGCCGGCGCGAGTGATTACGTGACCAAACCGGTCGATGTGGACGAACTGCTCGCGTGTATGGAGCGCTGGCTAGACGTCTGACGGCTCGCTTAGCCTGCGGATGGCGGCGATGATCTCCGTGTTCGCGATCCCTTTGACCAGATATTCGGTGACCCCGGCCGACGCCATCTGCGCGATCGACCGGGTGTCCCCGTGCGCCGAAAACGCCATCAACCGGATTCCCGGCACCCGCCGCGGCAGCTCACGGGCCATTCGCACCCCGCCACCGCCGGGAATCCGCACGTCCAGGATCGCGATCGCCGGGCTCAGCCGCTCGGCCAGCACGAGCGCCTCGTCCACGTCGGCCGCGACCCCGACCACCTCGATATCGGGCTCGGTCTCCAGCAGCACCCGCAGGGCCGCGCCGATGATCGGATTGTCGTCGGCCACCAGCACCCGCACACGCGCCGGGTTCCCGTTCCCGCCCGCCGCGTGCCCCAGTGAGGACATCGCGCTGCTCAGCACGCTACGTGCCGGGAAATCTGCAGCCGCCGATCCACCAGCGCCTGCGCCACCTCGTCGATCTTCCGGTTGTGATTCCGGCAGAACGCCCGCAGCAGGGCGAACGCCTCATCCACCCCGATCTGATGCCGCTCGGCGAGGATCCCCTTCGCCTGCTCGATCGGCAACCGGCGGTCCAGCGCCCGCTGCAGCTGCTCGGAGCGCCGCCGGTAATGCCGCAGACGAGACCGCAACGTGGCCGTCTCACTCGCGGCGTCCGGCGTGCCAGGCGACGGGGGGCGCGAAGTCATGGCGTGCATGACGTGATCGTGGCAGCACCCTCCGTCGTCGCGAAAGTATCCAACGTCCCAACTTCCAGAGGACTGTGTGCTCTAAACGCACGCTTGCGTTTTCGCGTCGGCTAGGTCGGGCACAGGGTGCCGTTGGCGGGAATTTTCCCGTCGACGAGGAAGGCGCGGGTCGCGTCGGTCACGCAGGGCGAGAACGTGAAGGCGCCGTGGCCGGTGCCCTGCCAGCCGATGCGGACCGAGGTGGGGAACTGGTCGGCCGCCTTCGCCGTGCCGGCCAAGGGCGTGACCGGGTCGTTGGCCGTCGTGATGACCAAGATCGGCGGGACGTTGGGCGTGCCGGCGGGCGGCAGTGGTTCGCGGCGGACCGGCCAAGGGCTGCACCAGGCCAGCTGCTGGGCGACGAGACCGCCGAAGAGCGGGTACTTGGCACGCATCGTCTGGGCGAACTTCTGGATCTGGTCGGTGGGCAAGCGGGTCGCGCTGTCGTTGCATTTGGTCGCGAGCGCGCCGTCGAGACGGGACGGCCGCACGCGCGTGTCGCTCAGCAGTGGCTCGATGAACGCGGTCAGTTTGGACACGTCGCCCGCGTTCGCGGCGCCGAGCGCGTCGGCCAGCTCCGGCCAGCGTGCCCGTTGCGCGAGGCCTGCCGAAATCGCGTGCAGCGCGATACCGGCGCCCGCGTCGGGCGACGGGTTCTTCCGCGATTTGTCCACGACCGACTTCAGCACGGCCGACGCGTCGCCGAGCGCGCACTTGCGAAGCGCGCAGTCCTGCGCGAAACCGTCCACTGTGGACTGCAAGCCTGCCGCGACGGCGTCGAGCGACGCCGAGGTGTCGGGCCCGGGGTCCGGCGCGCCGTCGAACACGAACCGGCCGGTCGTCGACGGAAAACGGACGGCGTAGCCGGTCAGCACCCGCGAGCCCTCGCCGTGGCCGAGCGCGTTCAGCTTGCTCACGCCGAGTTCCTCGCGCAGCTGCTCGAGATCGCCCGCGGCACGCCAGCTGTCGAGTGCGGTCTGGTTCGTGTCGAGCTCGATCGCGCACTGCTGGCCCGCTTTGCGCGCCGCGTCGAGCACGGCTTCGATCCCGGCTTCGGCCGCGGGATCCTGGTCGAGCAGGTCGGTACGCACGTTGCCGGGAATGCACTGCGCCGGCGCCGACTGCCCGCTGCCGCGCCGGTCGACGCCGATCAGCGAAAATTTCGTCAAGAAGTCCGGCGGCACCGACGCGGCCATTTTCGCGGCGAAAAGCGTGCCGGGATCCCCGTCGATGTCGTTGACCACGACCAGCGGGATCGACCCCGTGCCGACCTTGAGCACCGCCATCCGGCTGAGCCCCCGGTTCGGCAGATCGGGCGCGTCGAGCGTCGTCGCGACGCGCGCACAGCTCACCTTGAGGTTGCCCAGAGCCGCCGGCTGGTCGAGCCGGGCGCGGGTCTCCTCGTCGCAGTCGGTCCACTTGATCGTGGGCGACTTGGGCTCCTCCAGCGGAGGCAGCGGGATGGCCGGTTTGTTCCCGGCCGACACCGGAGCGGCAGGCCCATCGTTCGAGATCACTTCCGGCCTGGTCGACGGCCCGGCCGTGCACCCCGCGAGCGTGGCCGTCACCAGCGTCGCCGCCAGTAGTTTTCGCGAAGTTGCCGGGCGGCGCACGGGCACGTTCCTCACTATCTGCCTGCAGGGTGAAGTGAGCTTCGCATGATCGGTGTGGGACCGGGGTTAGCGGGTGCGCTTGACCTCGCCGCCGAACACCGCGTCCAGGTCGTACCGCGCGGGTTCGTCGAGCTGCGTGTACGTGCACGACGACGGCTCGCGGTCCGGCCGCCAGCGCTTGAACTGCGCGGTGTGCCGGAACCTGGACGGATACCCGCCCTCGGTGTGCTCGTAGCCGACTTCGACGACCCGTTCTATCCGCACCGGCACCCAGGCGTGTTCCGTCGCCCGCCAGCGGGTGATACCGCCGGGCAGCCGCTGGTTTTCGACCGTCCCGTCGATCCACGGGTGTTCGGCTTCGGTGATGAGCGGCGACAGCTCTTGGGCCAGTTCGCGACGACGAGTGGCCGGAAAGGAGCCGACGACGCCGACGTGGTGCAGCACCCCGTGCTCGTCGTACAGCCCGAGCAGGAACGATCCGATCGCCTCACCGGGTTCGCCGTCGACGTGCCAGCGCAGGCCGGCGAGCACACAGTCGGCCGTCCGCGAGTGCTTGTACTTGAACATGACGCGCTTGTTCTCCTGGTACGGCGCGTCCAGCGGCTTGCCGATCACCCCGTCCAGCCCAGCGCCCTCGAACAGCTCGAACCAGTGCCGCGCGGTTTCGGCGTCGGTCGTCGCCGGCGTGATGTTCAGCCCTTCGAGCTTCTCCAGCCGTTCGCGCCGCGCCGACGTCGGCTGCTCGATCAACGACTCGTCGCCGAGCGCCAGCAGGTCGAACGCGACGAACGCGGACGGGCTCGTCTCGGCCAGCAGCTTCACCCGGCTGGCCGCGGGGTGCACCCGCTCGGTCAGCGCGTCGAAATCGAGCTTGCCGTCCCTGGCCACCACGAGTTCGCCATCGAGCACGATCCGCTCCGGCAAGATCGCCTTGAGCTGCTCGACCATCTCGGGGAAGTACCGGTTCAGCGGTTTGCCCGCCCGCGACTGCAGCGTCAGCTCGTCGCCGTCGCGGAACACCAGGCAGCGGAAACCGTCCCATTTCGGCTCGAACAGCAGCTCACCCGAGTCGGGGATGGCCTTGGCCGGTTTGGCGAGCATCGGTTTGAACGGCGGGTTCAGCGGCAACGGCATGCGCGCCATTCTGCCTGTTCAGTCCCTGATCCGCCGGTACCGATGCATGGTGAAGCCGTCTTCGAGCAAAACGGACGCGAGCTCCATCCGGCGCGGGACGTCCGACGGCAAGCCCGAGACGATCCGCCCGGCGCCGGAGCCCGCCAGCAGCGGCGCGACCGTCAGGCAGAGCTGGTCCACCAGGTCGTGGGCGATGAGGTCGCCGAACAGGGTCGGCCCGCCCTCGCAGTTGACGCGAAACAGGCCACGTCGTCCCAGTTCGGCCAAAACCTGCCGGACGTCGACGGCCTGCTCACCGCTGACAACGATGTCGGCACCGGCCCGCGCCAGTGCCGCGGTTTTGTCGGCCGGTGCCCGTTCGCTGACGAAGAGGATCGGCGGCACCCGTGTGTCGGTGAACAGGGGAGCGGCCGGGTCGAGGTTCGCGCCTCCGGTGACCACGGCGATGGGCGGCACCGGCGCGAGACCGTGCCTTGCCCGGCGTTCCGCGCGTTCGCCGTTGGCGCGAGCGCCGCGATAGTTTTCGGCGCGAACCGTGCCACCGCCGACCAGCACGACGTCGCACAGGTCGCGCCCGAGTAGGAAGATCCGCTTGTCCGCGGGGTTTGATAAGCCTTCGGAAACGTCGTCGACGGTGACGGCCCCGTCAGCGGAACTGACGAAATTCGCCTGCACCCACGGCCGGTCGAGCCCCTCCGGGTAGCCGTAGAGCGCTTCGAGATCGGCGTCGGTCAGGTCGGTTCGGGGTGGGGTCGGCCACAGACGGTGCACGGTGCTCATCCCAGCACAGGCCGCCTGGCTACGCTTCTCAGCCATGCCACCCGCGCACCTGACCGACCGCCGCCCCGAGCTCGGGGCGGACGAGCTGATCTCGGCGCTGGTGCCGCCGCCACGCTTCGACACCGTGCGGTTCTCCACCTACGTGCCCAATCCCGACGAGCCGAGCCAGGCCGACGCGGTCGTCCGGTGCTCGGCCTTCGCGGACCGCGTCACCGCCGCCGCGGCCAAGAAACCCTCGCGGTTTCGTTCGCTGTTCGGCGGCGAGCGCCAGGACACCGGCCCGATGGGGATGTACCTCGACGGCGGGTTCGGCGTCGGCAAGACGCACCTGCTGGCCTCGACCTGGCATCAGGCGCCGGGCCCGAAGGCATACGGGACGTTCGTCGAGCTGACGCATCTGGTCGGCGCGCTCGGTTTCCCCGAGGCCGTTCGCCGGCTTTCCGAACATCGTGTGCTCGCGATCGACGAATTCGAGCTCGACGACCCCGGCGACACCATGCTCGTGGGGCGGCTGCTGCGCGAGCTGACCTCGGCGGGCGTTTTCGTCGCCGCGACGTCCAACACCCTTCCGGACAAGCTCGGCGAGGGCCGCTTCGCCGCTGAGGACTTCCTGCGCGAGATCCAGTCGCTTTCGCAGCGGTTCGCGGTGGTCAGGGTCGACGGCCCCGACTACCGCCATCGCGGCCTGCCCGACGCGCCGCCGCCGGTGACCGACGACGAGCTGGCCGCGTCGGCCGCGACGGTCGAGGGTTCGGCGCTGGACGATTTCGACGCCTTGTGCGCACATTTGGCCGACCTGCACCCCTCCCGGTACGGGCGGATGCTCGACGGTGTCACCAGGGTTCACCTGCGCGGCCTGCACCCGGCGCCCGACCAGAGCGTCGCACTGCGGCTGGTGGCGTTCGCCGACCGGCTCTACGACCGGGCGATTCCCGTGGTCGTGTCCGGCAGGCCGCTACCCGACCTGTTCACGGACGAGATGGTGAACGGTGGCTATCGGAAGAAGTATCTGCGTGCGGTGAGCCGGTTGACGGCGCTGGCGCGCGACGCCGGCAAACCTGTGCGCTGAGCAGGGCGAACGCGGACGCGAAGAGCACGCCGCCGATGATGTCGGTGGCGTAGTGGTAGTCGAGCCCGATCAACCCGATACCGGCCGCGACGACCAGGACGACGCTGAGCGCGGCGGTCAGCCCGCGCGCGACTCCGGGCCTGGCGATGACGACCAGCACGGTCAGCGTGGAGACCAAACTGACCGTGTGCCCGCTCGGGTAGGCGAGCCAGTCGTCGTAATGGCGACCAAATGCCGGTTTCAGTACCCAGGTGTTGACGGTGATCGCCACCGGTGTCGTCACCGCGACGAACACGACGTCCCGTGGTCGTTTTTCGACGAAACAGAGCAAGGCCGCGAGAAAGAGCAGCGGTATCAGCACATACGGCTGTGTCGAAGCCGCCAGCAAGCGCAGCAGCGGTTCGTCGCCGGCGAGACCACGGTCGATCGCGCCGCGGATCGCCGCGTCGAAGGCGCTGGGCCCGCTGTCACCCGCGAAGGTGACGCCCAGCGCGATCATGGCCACCAGGCATAGCCCGGCGACGAGCACGTTTCGGTTCACGGACCCCTCCTCGGCTGCCGAGCTTACGTGAGGGGAATGGGTAAACCATTCGCCAACGACGGCGTCTTCCGCGAGGATCTCGCGGTGGGTTTCCTCGAAGCCAGTGCGCTGGCATACCGGCTCAACGACGGCCGAGAGCTCTTCGGCGACGTGTCGTTCAAGGTTTCGGCGGGTGACGTCGTCGCGCTGGTCGGGGACAACGGCGCCGGCAAGACGACGCTGCTCCGGATACTGGGCGGAGAGCTGACCCCGTTGAGCGGTTCGTTCAACGTCCAAGGCGGCCTCGCGGTCATGCCGCAGTTCATCGGCTCGGTACGCGACGGCCGGACCGTCCGCGACCTGCTGCTGGATGTCGCGCCCCCGGCGTTGCGTGCCGCCGCGAAGGAACTGGACGACGTCGAACTCGCGCTGATGGAGACCGACGACGAACCGACCCAGATGCGCTACGCCGACGCGCTGACCGCGTGGGGTGAGGCGGGCGGCTACCAGATCGAGGTGCTCTGGGACACGGTCACCGTTGCCGCGCTCGGCGTGCCCTACGACCGCGCCCGGTTCCGCGACGTCGGCACTTTGTCCGGTGGCGAGCAAAAACGCCTGGTGCTGGAGACGCTCCTGCGCGGCCACGAACAGGTGCTCGTCCTCGACGAACCCGACAACTACCTCGACGTCCCCGGCAAGCGCTGGCTGGAGGAACGGCTCGCCGAATGCGACAAGGCGATCCTCTTGGTCAGCCACGACCGGGAGCTGCTCGCGGCCGCCGCGACGCACATCGTGTCGCTGGAAGGCAAAACCTGCTGGGTGCACAGCGGCGGTTTCACCACCTGGCACGACGCCCGCGTGTCCCGTGCCGATCGCATGGCCGAACTTCGGCGCCGCTGGGATGAAAAGCATCAGCAGCTCAAGGAGCTCGTGGTCAACCTGCAGCAGGCCGCCGCGGTCAGCCACGCGCTCGCGTCGCGGTACTCGGCCGCGCAGACCCGGCTCCGGAAATTCGAGGAGGAAGGCGCGCCCCCGTTGCCGCCCAAACCGCAAAAGGTCGCACCGCGGCTGCGGGGCGGCCGGACCGCGATCAGGGCGATCACCTGCGAGAACCTTGAGCTCACCGGCCTGATGAAGCCGTTCTCGACCGAGATCTTCTTCGGCGACCGGGTGTGCGTGCTGGGTTCGAATGGTTCCGGCAAGAGCCATTTCCTCCGCCTGCTCGCGGGTGAGCCGGTCAACCACACCGGCGTCCATCGGCTCGGTTCGCGCGTGCTGCCGGGCCTGTTCGCCCAAACGCATCAGCATCCCGAATGGGTCGGTAGGACACTGCTCGACATCCTCGGCTCCGGCGAAGGCCAGCGAGCCGGCCGTGACCGTGGCGCGGCGACCTCGGTGCTCAGCCGATACGGCCTGGCGGCTTCGGCCGAACAACGCTTCGAGTCGCTCTCCGGTGGCCAGCAGGCCCGTTTCCAGGTGCTGCTGCTCGAACTTTCGGGCGCGACGTTGCTGCTGCTCGACGAGCCGACCGACAACCTCGACCTCATTTCGGCCGAGGCACTGCAGGACGCGCTGGCCGAGTTCACCGGGACGGTCGTCGCCGTCACGCACGACCGCTGGTTCGCCCGCAGCTTCGACCGCTTCCTCGCGTTCGAGCCCGACGGCAAGGTGTCCGAAGTGGACGAGCCGATCTGGTCGCTGCGACGGGTGGCGCGCGCCCGCTAGTCGGAGACCGGTCCGCGTGGTCCCCGGAACGGCAACGTCTGGCTGTAGACGACGTTGGTCGTCGTACTGCCGAACTGCGCCAATTCGTCGATGAGCTTTTCGAGATGCGCCATGGAACCGGCGGCGACCTTGAGTGTGTAGCAGTCGTCGCCGGTCGTGCGCAGGCATTCCAAAATCTCGGATCGCTCCTCGAGCAACCGGTGCAACGGCTGATGCCGGCTACCCGGATACTTCAACCGCACCACGGCGAGCACCGGGAACCCGGCTTTCTCAAGGTTTACCTCGGCGCGATACCCGGTGATGACGCCCGTCGCTTCAAGCCGCTTGAGCCGTTCAGTGGTCGCAGAGGCGCTGAGGCTCACGCGTCGCCCCAGTTCGGTCAGTGCGATCCGGCCGTCTCGCTGGACCTCGGCCAGGATGGCCCAGTCCGTCGCGTCAAGACTCTCGGTCATGAGCCGAACCTACCGTGGTATCCACGGCGAAATCGTCCGAATGCCGTGATCGATCTCTTCAACGCCGGGGTGGTACGTGGATAGCCTTGGTCCATGCGACTTGGCGTGAACGTACCCAACTTCGGACCGGGCACCGACCCCGGCGTGTTGCGCGGCTGGGCGAAAACGGTGGAAGGACTGGATTTCGACCTGCTGATGGTGTCGGACCATGTAGTGGTGACCGACGACGTCGCGGTGGAGTATCCGGCACCGTTCTATGAGCCGTTCACCACGCTGTCCTGGTTCGCCGGGATCACCGACCGGGTCCGGCTGGGCACCACGGTGCTGGTCGTCCCGTATCGGGACCCGCTGCTCGTCGCGCGGATGGCCGCGAACCTCAACGACCTCAGCGGCGGGCGGTTCGTGCTCGGTGTCGGTGTCGGCTGGGCGAAGCAGGAGTTCGCCCAGCTCGGCGTTCCGTTCGAACGCCGTGGTCAGTTGACCGACGAATACCTTGGCCGAATTCGTTCCGCTTGGGCGAAGGCCGACGACTACCGGGCTGGCCACATTCCGATTTGGGTCGGCGGCAACAGCGAAGCGGCCATCCGGCGGACGAAAGCCTTCGGCGACGTGTGGCATCCGTTGCACTGCACCGTCGACTGGCTCGGCTCGGCCGTCGAGCGGACGAAACCTGAGGCCTTGGCTCCCAGGATCGCGTTGCGCCTGACCGAAGAGTCGGTCACCGGGACCGAACGGATCGCGGGCGAAGGCACGATCGATCAGGTCATCGACGATTTGCGTCAGATCAGCTCATTCGGCGCCGAAACCGTATTGCTCGACACCTACACGGGCGACCCCGCCGACACCCGCGACCCCGAAAAGGCTTGGCAGGCCTTGGCTACGGTCGTCGCGAAATGGAAGGAAGCGCAGTGAAACACCTCCACCGGGCCATCGAACTCGCCGCGGCCGCACGTGCGAACGGAAATCCGCCGTTCGGTTCGCTGCTCGTCGGTCCGCAGGGCGACGTGCTCGCCGAAGAGCAGAACACGTCCATCACCGATTCGGACATCACGGCCCACCCCGAGCTGAAGCTCGCCCGCTGGGCCGCCCGCGAACTCGACCCGGAGACCGCGGCCGGCACGGTGATGTACACGAGCTGCCAGCCCTGCGGGATGTGCACCGGCGCGATCGAACGTTCCGGCCTCGGTCGAGTCGTCTTCGCCTTGTCGAATGAGCAGCTCATGGACCTCAAGCCCGGCGGCGGGTTCGCGCCCGTGCCGCAGGAAGGTCCCGCGTTGTTCGACGAGGCGCGGTTGCCGGTCGACGGCTACTACCGCTGACCCGTGCAGAAGGTGGGGGCATGCGTATTTCGGTGGTCGGCGGGGGAGTGATCGGGCTCAGCTGCGCACTGCGGCTGAGCCGGGCGGGGCATGACGTCACCGTCGTCACGGCGGACAAACCCGAGCACACGACGTCGGCGGTCGCTGGCGGGCTCGTCTTCCCGCCCCGCGGCACCGAACCCTTCGCTTTGTGTGCGAAATGGACAAGAGCCACGGTCGGCGAACTAGAGCGATCCGGCGCGCCCGGCGTCCGTTCCCTGCCCGGCAGGCTCATGCTGTCCTCCCGTGACGACGATCCTGGCTGGGCGTCGACGCTGCCCGGCGCCACCTGGAGCGGCGACACTCTCGCGTTTACCACCGCTGTCGTCGACACCCCGGTGTACCTCGGCTGGCTGGCCGCCGCAGTCGCGGCCGCAGGCGTGCGCGCCGAGCACCGGCGTGTTCGGAATCTGGCCGAACTGCAGGCGGACATCGTCGTCAACGCGGCCGGTCTCGGCGGTGGTGTGCTCGCGGGCGACGATTCCGTGTCCCCGATCGGCGGTCAGGTCGTCCATTTCGCCGACCCCGGTCTCACGGAGTGGGCCGTGGACGATCGGTCGCCGGTCACGACATACGCCATTCCACACGGCGGCCATGTGGTCTGTGGTGGCACGAAAGAACCCGGCCGCCGCACGCTCGAGCCCGACCCGGCCGTGGCCCAGGACATCGTCCACCGTGCCCGCCTGCTCGTCCCCGCACTCGGCGGCGCGCGGGTGGTCGGCACCAAAGTCGGCCTGCGCCCCCATCGCCCCGAAGTCAGGCTCGAGCGCGTCGGCGATGTCGTCCATTGCTATGGCCACGGCGGCGCGGGAATCACCCTGTCATGGGGTTGTGCGGACGAAGTGGCACGGTTGGTCACCTGATCGTCCGACACCTTCGGGTAATTGCGGGATTTTCTCCGGTTGCTATGTTGAAAAACGGAGCAAAACCACGTGAGAGGAATTCACGTATTCGTCGAAAGCAATAAATCCGTTCGCCGGGATTCGTTGCCGAAAGGGATCGCCGTGCTCGAAACCGACATAGTGACCTGGAGTCGTACGGTATTCGACGACGCACTCCACGCCGCCGTACGGAGTCTGCCCGAATCGTTCGCCCGCGTCGCCGGCTACCACTTCGGCTGGCTGGACGCCACGGGTTCGCCGGTGGAAGCCAACCAGGGCAAGGCGATCCGCCCCACGCTCGCCTTGCTCTCGGCCGAAGCCGTCCACGGCGCCGCCGATGACGCGATCCCCGCGGCCGTCGCCGTCGAATTGGTGCACAATTTCTCACTCCTGCACGACGATGTGCTCGACGGCGACGAAATGCGACGCCATCGCCCGACCGCGTGGACGGTTTTCGGCACCGGCCCGGCGATTTTGACCGGAGACGCACTACTCACCTTGGCATTCGACGTGCTCGCCACCGGCGGCGGCCCACTGGCGATGCCCGCGATGCGCGAACTCGGCGCCGCGGTCCTCCAGCTGCAAGAAGGCCAGAGCGCGGACGTTTCCTTCGAACGCCGCACCGACGTCGATGTGCACGAATGCGTGAGCATGTCCAACGGGAAGACCGGCGCGCTGCTCGGGTGCGCCTGCGCGATCGGCGCCCAATTCGGCGGCGGAACGCCCGACCAGGTGTCGCATCTGCGGCAGTTCGGCGAGCGACTCGGACTCGCCTTTCAGCTCGTCGACGACATGCTGGGTATCTGGGGCGACCCGGAGACGACCGGCAAACCGGTGTTCTCCGACCTTCTCGCGCACAAGAAGTCCTTGCCTGTCGTGGTCGCCCTGAACTCCGGAACCTCCGCGGGCCGCCAGCTGGCCGAGCTGTATTGCCGCGACGAGTCGCTCTCGGAAGCCGACCTCGCCTTCGCCGCGGACCTGGTCGATCTCGCGGGCGGCCGGACCTGGGCCCGGATCCAAGCCGACCAGCAACTCGCCCGCGCGATGCACCACCTGTCGGCGGCGGCCGCCGAGCCGCACGCGGCCACGGAACTGGCCGCGCTGGCGAGACTCGTCACCTGCCGCGACCGATAGGACCGGGCGGCCGCCGGAACCGAGGCGCAACCGCTCCGAGTGGCTGCCCTTGTCCGTCCGGTCGACGAGAGTGGTCGATCACTCAAGACCGAGCGGCCACCAGTTTCGCGTGATCGGCCTCGGTCTGATCGGCGTACCGGACGGCGAACCGGCCGATCGCTTCATCGAGATCGTCATCGTCGTCGAAATATCCGGCGAGCAGCTGCGGATGCAGCGACCGCGAGTGCGCGCGGGCGAGCAACGCGCCCGCCAGGCGGCCGTAGTCGTCCAAATGGCCCGCGTTGAGTGCCGACGGGTCGATGTCGCCCTTGAGATTCCGGAATTGCCGCACGATGAACGGCCGCCCGTCGATCGTCGTCCAGCCCAGCAGGATGTCCGTCTCCGCCTGCACGAGCCGAGCGCCTTCGACGATCCGCTCGCCTTCGTGCTCGTGCGCGGGAATGTCCAGAAAAGGCGCCAAAGCCGACGGCCGCGCTTCCTTTACCTGCAACACCAGGTCTTCGTCCTCATTGCCGTGCAACAGGACGACGTAGCTGCGCAACCCGACACTGCCGGTGCCGACCACCCGGAAGGCCACATCGGACACCCGGTACCGCGCGATCAGGTTTCGTCGCGAGGAGCGCAACGTGTCCACATAACCGACCAAACCGCCGAACACCGACTCGGCGACGGCATCGTCCACATGCCGCAGCACCGGCGGATCCTCGACGAACCGGTTGCGCTTCATCCCGGTCGTGTGGTCGTCGATGCGCCGTGTCCATTTGGCGGCCACTTTGGCGCTCGTGTTCTTCCGCGCCTTCTCGGCCGCTTCCTCGAAGTCGTCGATCAGGTCATGCGCCTTCACCTTGCTCAGCACGGAGGCGTCCGGCAGCGCGTTCCACGACCGCAGATACGGCAGCTCGGCCAGCCCGCGGATCGTCCGCCGATACGACTTGACCGCGTCTTCGGCGGCCTCGGCGCACCGCGACTCGCCGACCCCGCCCTCGCGGCCCGCCAGCACAAGGCTCGCGGCGAGCCGCTTCAGATCCCATTCCCACGGTCCGGGCACGGTCTCGTCGAAGTCGTTGATGTCCATCACGATCTGGCCGTCCGGCGTGCCGTAGAGACCGAAGTTCGCCGCGTGCGCGTCACCGCACAGCTGCGCGCTCAGTCCGCTCGACGGCGTGCCTGCCAGATCGGCGGCCATCAGCCCGGCCGCGCCGCGGAAGAAGGCGAACGGCGACGCCGCCATCCGCTCCAGGCGCAGGTCGATCAGCTCGGGCAGTCGCCCGGAGTTGCTGGTTTCGACGAAATCCAGCGCATCCGGACGGCCCGAGCCCGCCGCGTCGTGATCATGCGACTTCGCCGGGGTGGCGTCACGCAGCGCCCGCCCCCGGTCGAACAGCTCCTCCGGATCGACACCCTCCGAGCCCAGCAGCGCGCGGCCCGCCCATGTTCCTGGTTCCACGAGATGTCAACGTACGGGAGCTGTCAAAGTTTCATGACGGCTTGATGACCTGCGCGATGGCGTCGATCCCACGGTCCAGTTCGGCCTTGGTGATCACGAGCGGCGGCGCGACACGGAGCGTGGCGTCGTGCGTCTCCTTGCACAGGACTCCCAGCTTGGCCAGCGCCAACGACGCGTCGCGCCCGGTCGGTCCGCCAGGACTGATGTCGATGCCTGCCCACAGCCCACGGCCGCGGACCTCCGCGAGCCCCTTGCCGACCAGCTCGCCGAGCCGTCCGTGCAGGTGGGCGCCCAGTTCCGTGGATCGCTCCTGGAATTCGCCGGTCGCCAGCAGCCGGATGACCGCCCGGCCGACGGCGCAGGCCAGCGGGTTGCCGCCGAACGTCGAGCCGTGCTCGCCGGGCTTCAGCACACCCAGCACGGCCCTGCTGCCGACCACCGCCGAAACCGGCATGATCCCGCCGCCGAGCGCCTTGCCCAGCGTGTACAGATCCGCGCGCACGCCTTCGTGGTCGAGCGCCAGCAGCTTGCCGGTCCGCGCGAGCCCCGACTGGATCTCGTCCGCGATGAGCAGCGCACCCGCTTCGTCACACAGGCGGCGCGCCTCGGCGAAGTACCCGGCAGGCGGCACGATGACGCCGGCTTCGCCCTGGATCGGCTCCAGCAGGACGGCCGCAGTCCGCTCGGTGATCGCGTCACGAAGCGCGGCGGCGTCGCCGTATTTCACGGTCACGAAGCCCGGGGTGAACGGGCCGAAATCCGCCCGCGCGGTCTCGTCGGTCGAGAATGACACGATCGTGGTCGTCCGGCCGTGGAAGTTCGACCCCGCGACGACGATCTCGGCCGCGCCGTCCGGTACACCCTTGACCTGGTAGGCCCACTTGCGGGCGACCTTCACGCCGGACTCGACGGCCTCGGCACCTGAGTTCATCGGCAGCACCATCTCGGTGCCGGTCAGGCCGGCCAGCTCCTGGCAGTACAGCCCCAGCTGGTCGTGGTGGAACGCGCGCGAGGTCAGCGTCACCCGGTCGAGCTGATCCTTGGCCGCCGCGATCAGCGCCGGATGGCGGTGCCCGAAGTTCATCGCGGAGTAGCCGGAGAGGAAGTCCAGGTAGCTCTTGCCTTCGACGTCGGTGACCGAAGCACCTTCGGCCTCGGCGATCACCACGCCGAGCGGGTGGTAGTTGTGCGTGCTCCAGCGGTCGTCAAGCGCGATGTAGTCAGACGTGGTGGTGGGTCCGGCGAACGTCGTCATCGCATCAGGTTAAGGCCTGCAGGTGGAGACTTCAGCCGGGAATCATTGCTTTCAAGACTCGTTCGTTGCGCAGTTGTGCTCTGCCGAGGCGAATTGTTGCGTGCCAGTTTCGAAGCGCGTCACCGGCGCGGACTGGCTATGTTCACGGGATGGCCAAACGAGTACGAGAGGCGTTGCGGTTCACCAAGGGCACCCCGCTGCTGGACCCCGGCGCGTTCCCCATCGGCCCGGACAAGAAGGCGAAGGGCGAGAAGAAGCTCATCGCCACCGGCCGTCTCCTCGAGCAGCGCCAGGAGGCGCTCTACGCGGAGGGCGTCGGCGGCGGTAACCGCAGCCTGCTGCTCGTGCTGCAGGGCATGGACACTTCGGGCAAGGGCGGCACGGTGGGCCATGTCCTCGGCCTCGTCAATCCGATGGGCGTGCATTACACGGCGTTCAAGAAGCCGACCGCCGCCGAGCGGCGGCACCACTATCTGTGGCGTATTCGACGGCAACTGCCCAAACCAGGCCAGGTCGGCGTGTTCGACCGCTCGCACTACGAGGACATCCTCGTGCCGCGCGTGCAGGGCCTGCTGACCGCCGAGGAACGGCGCAGGAGGTACGCCGAGATCAACGCGTTCGAGCGGGAACTCGCCGACGCAGGCACCACCGTGCTCAAGGTGTTTCTGCACATCTCGTCCGAGGAGCAGTACAAGCGGCTCAAGGCCAGGCTGGTCACGCCCGAGAAGGCGTGGAAGTACAACCCGGCCGATCTCGACGCCCGCGCCCAGTGGGACGACTACCAGAAGGCCTACCTCGACATCTTCGCCAAGACGAGCGCGACGCCATGGCATATCGTGCCCGCCGACCACAAGTGGTACCGGAACTGGCTCGTCGCCCATCTGCTCGCGGAGACTTTGGACGAAATGGACCCGCGGTTCCCCGAACCTGACTTTGCAGTCGACGAAGAACTCGCGAAACTCGACACTGTTGGCGTACCCGCCTGACTTTCTGAGAGAGTGCGCGGCGTGACCGACTCAGCCCTCGAGGCTCTTCCGTTCCTCCGCAAGCAGGCTCGCACCCAGAGGTTCACGCTCGGCGCGCCCAAGGAGTTCAAGGTCGCCCCGGACGGTTCGCGTGTGCTGTTCCTGCGCGCCGAGTCCGGCGTCGACCCTCGCAACAGCCTGTGGTCGCTCGACCTCGCTTCCGGCACCGAATCGAAGCTGGTCGACGCGGCTGAACTGCTGCCAGGCGAAGAAAACCTGCCGCCGGAAGAGCGTGCCAGGCGCGAACGCAGCCGTGAGTCCGGCGGCGGTGTCGTCGGTTACGCGGTCGACGACGCGTTCACCGTCGCGGCGTTCACTTTGTCCGGAAAGCTGTACACACTCGACCTCGCGTCCGGGGAGGTGAAGGTCCTCGTCGACAGCTCTGTCGTCGATCCGCGGCCGAATCCGACCGGCACGCACATCGCCTATGTGCGTGATCGGCGGCTTCGGGTGATCGACCTCACAACGGGCGAAGATCGTCTGCTGGTCGACGAGGAAGGCGAGGACATCGCCTGGGGGCTCGCCGAGTTCATCGCCGCAGAGGAGCTCGGCCGCGCTCGTGGCTACTGGTGGTCGCCGGACGGGCAAAGCCTGCTCGTCGAGCGCTCCGACCGCGGCGCCGTGCCGCGCTGGACGATCGCCGACCCGGCCAATCCGCAGGCGGCTGCCAACGTTGTCGCGTATCCGGCCGCGGGTTCGGCCAATGTGGACGTGTCGCTGTCCTTCCTCGGCCTGGACGGCGGACGCGTCGACCTGGCGCCGGGCGAGTGGGAGTACCTCGTCGCCGTGCACTGGTCGACCGGCGGGAAGCCATTGGTCACCGTGCAGTCCAGGGACCAGCGCACGCTCGAGATCCTCGCGGCGGACCCAGTCGACGGATCGGTCACCACGCTGCACACCGAGACCGACCCCCACTGGGTCGAGATCACTCCCGGCGTGCCCGCGTGGACCACGGACGGCAGGCTGGTCAGGGAAAGCGCGACGGACGGCAGCCACCGGCTGTTCATCGACGGCGAACCCGTCACCGAGCCATCGCTGCAGGTCCGGTCCGTGCTGCAGGTCGGCGCCGAAGTGCTGTTCAGCGCTTCGGACGAAGACTCGACACAGATACACGTCTATCGCACCGAAAACGGCAAAGTGCGCCGTTTGTCGACGACGGACGGTGTGCATGTCGGCGCCGGTTCGGCCGAACTCACGGTGATCGCGAGCTGGAGTCTCCAGTACAGCGGCCCCGACGTCAGCGTCCTGTCCGATGGCGAACCGGTCGCGAAGATCACCTCCGCCGCCGTCGATCCCGGCATCGTGCCCAACCTGCGGTGGCTGGCACTCGGCGAGCGAGGCCTGCGCGCCGCGTTGCTGATGCCGACGGGCTATCGCGAGGAGGACGGCAAGCTGCCGGTCCTGCTCGACCCGTACGGCGGTCCGCACGCGCAGCGGGTGTTGCAGAGCCGCAACGCGTTCCTGACCTCGCAATGGCTGGCCGACCAGGGCTTCGCCGTGCTGGTCGCCGACGGCCGCGGCACGCCGGGCCGCGGTCCGGCCTGGGAAAAGGAGGTCGCGGGCGAATTCGCGTCGATCACCTTGGCCGACCAGGTCGACGCCCTGCACGCCGCGGCCGAGGTCGAGCCCGCGCTCGACCTCGGCCGGGTCGCGATCCGCGGCTGGTCGTATGGCGGCTATCTGTCGGCGCTCGCGGTGCTGCGCAGGCCGGATGTCTTCCACGCGGGCGTCGCCGGCGCGCCGGTCACCGACTGGGCGCTGTACGACACGCACTACACGGAGCGGTATCTCGGCACCCCGCAGGACAACCCCGACGTCTACGAGCGGAATTCGCTGATCGCGGACGATTTGACGCGGGCGCTGCTGATCGTGCACGGATTGGCCGACGACAACGTGTTCGTCGCGCACGCGCTCAGGTTGTCGTCGGCATTGCTCGCGAAGGGCCGCAGGCACGTGTTCCTGCCGCTCGCCGGCGCGACGCACATGTCGCCGCAAGCGGAGGAAGTCGCCGAGAATCTGATGCGCACCCAGGTCGAGTGGATCAAGCGGGAACTCGCCGCTGTCAAGGAGGACGTCGCGTGAAGCGTTGGGGTATCACCATCCCGTTGACCGGGGTGCCGCTGGCCGCGCACCGCGAGCTGGTCGAGCAGCTGCCGGATCTGGGCTACACCG
Source organism: Amycolatopsis sp. NPDC059657 (assembly GCF_042734395.1). Classification (NCBI taxonomy): domain Bacteria; kingdom Bacillati; phylum Actinomycetota; class Actinomycetes; order Pseudonocardiales; family Pseudonocardiaceae; genus Amycolatopsis; species Amycolatopsis sp. NPDC059657. The sequence goes on from NZ_JBHWEB010000003.1 coordinate 60,702, forward strand.
ACGCCTGGTCGGCGGAAACGGCCGGGGTGGACGCGTTCACCCCGCTCGCGCTGGCCTCGCAGTGGGCACCGCAGCTGCGGCTCGGCACGGCCATCGTGCCCGTGTACACGCGTGGCCCAGGCCTGCTCGCGATGAGCGCGGCCACCATCGCGGAGCTCGCGCCTGGCCGGTTCGTGCTCGGTATCGGCGCTTCGTCGCCGGTGATCGTCAAAAATTGGAACGCGGCGGAGTTCGAAGCGCCGTTCGCGCGCTCTCGGGACACTTTGCGCTTCCTGCGCGCCGCGCTGGCGGGCGAGAAGGTCAGCGAGACCTACGAAACGTTCGCAGTCAACAAGTTCCGTTTGGAGCGCCCGTCGGACCCGCCGCCGTCGATCATGCTCGCCGCGCTCCGGCCGGGCATGCTGCGTCTCGCCGCGAAGGAGGCGGACGGCGCGATCACCAACTGGCTCGCGCCGACCGACGTGCCCCGGATCCGCGAGGAGATCGGCCCGGACGTCGAACTCGCCGCCCGTATTTTCGTCTGCCCGACGACGGACGCCGCCGCCGCGCGAGGGCTCGGGCGGATGCTGATCAGCAGCTATCTGACGGTTCCGGTGTACGCGGCCTTCCATGACTGGCTCGGCCGCGGCGAGGCGCTCGCGCCGATGCACGAGGCGTGGGCGGCCGGCGACCGGCAGAAGGCCAACCAGGTCATCCCGGACGAGGTGGTCGACGACCTGATCGTGCACGGCAGCGTCGAAGAGTGCCGCGAGAAGGTCCAGGCCTACGTGGACAATGGCCTGACGACGCCGATCATCGCCCTGCTCCCGACCGGTGACGATCCGTTCGATCAGGTACGCGGCCTGGCGCCGAAGAGCTGATCCGGCCCGGCGGGTTCCATCCGGAGCCCGCCGACCGGTCGTATCGTCTTCTCATGCGCGAAATCTGGGCAGCTGGTGAGGCGTATGAGGCGTACATGGGCCGGTGGAGCAAGCCGGTCGCGGAGCGGTTCGTCCGCGGACTCGGCATGCCGGCGCGCTCGCGATGGCTGGACGTCGGCTGCGGCACCGGCGCCTTGTCCGCGACAGTGCTTTCGGCCGCCGAGCCTGCGCGAGTGGTCGGCCTGGACCCGTCCGTGGGTTTTCTGTCCATCGCCCGTGGCCGGATCGCGGACACCCGATCGGCGTTCGTCGTCGGCGACGCGAGTTCGTTGCATTTTCCCGACCACGCTTTCGACGTCGTGGTGAGCGGGCTCGCGCTGAATTTCGTCCTCGACCCGAGTCGGGCCGTCGCTGAATTCGCGCGCGTCGCGCCGGTTGTCGCGGCGTACGTCTGGGACTACTCAGGCGGTATGGGAATGCTCAGCCACTTCTGGGACGCGGCCGTCGCTCTTGACCCAGCCGTTGACGAACTGGACGAAAAGCATCGCTTCCCGTGGTGCCGTCCGGAACCACTCACCCGGCTTTGGACAGCCGCGGGCCTGGCCGGCGTGACGGTCCACCCCATCGAGATATCGACCGTCTTTGTCGATTTCGACGACTATTGGCGGCCGTTCCTCGGCGGCCAAGGTCCCGCACCCGGCTACGTCATGTCCTTGTCCGACGAGCATCGCGCCGCGCTTCGCGACCTGCTTCGCAGCCGCCTGCCCGCCGAAATGGACGGATCCATCCCACTGACGGCCACAGCTTGGTCGGTGCGGGGTGTCTCAAATCCTTAGAAAGCGGGCGCCAATGTCGCAAGACGTTCGATACCGAGGCCGCTGATCAGCAGTCGCTCCTTCCGGTTGTTCAGCAGTTCGCGCGTCCAGTCGACAAAACCGCCGTCGCCGACTTCGATCCGATCGTCCCCGAGCACGACGCAGACCTTGAAGCAGAGCCCGAGGTAGTAGCCCCGGCCGGTGCTGCGATGCGGATCGTCGACTATCTCGACATCACGCTGGTCCGCGAAGGCGTCATGTACCACGAGTGCCACGGAATCGAACTGGGGCGCGAGCACGGTGAGGTCGATTTCCACGCGACCGCCGACCGCTGCTTGCGTCGCTTTCGCGGCAAAACCGATGTGTTCGACGACGTGTCGTCGTTCAAAGGCCAGGTTCCCGGTGTCGCGCCCGGCGGACACCGCGCCGAGCAACGCGAAGTGCGCGAAAGTGGCCCGTCCGGTCGGCTTCTGTGCGCGAACAACACGTTGTGACGCGGCCAACCGCACGACATCGTCCGATTTCGGCTCGGTTTGCGTCAAGAACTGCCGTCTCATCGCCGCTTCCAGCGCCAGCGCGTTTGTCGGATCAGCGGCCACCTCGCTTCCCCTGGCAGTCGAAACCACCTTGTTCTGATCAACGGTCGCCAACGACGAATGGGTGCCGAATGGAGCGACCGGCGCCAACGTGAGCAACTCGAACTCGGTTGGCAGCGCAGAGACAACGGTGTCCTCGGTCGTGCGCAACGTGTTCGCCGGAACAGCGGCCGGCGCGGTGAAGCGGTCCTCCCGATATTGGCGCAGCACGCCAGGCGCTGAGCGTTTTCCGGCGCGGATTCGCATGACCTCAAGCAGCAGAGTGGTCAGATCCGCTCCGGACAGGCCGGTAAGGAGGTCGACCGTTTCTTGTCCGACCTCTGTTACAACGCGGCCCAGGGCCCCCGTGTTCCCAGTCACCCAGCCAATTGTTCCCTTGATCCTTGCCAGTCGCGAATGACTTTCTCAGCGTCCGGCGGAGAGGATCACCTGCACCACCTCGGTCGTCGTGGCTGCCTTGGCCGTACCGAGCGTCCGAATGATCGGTCCGGCGATCGCGTCGAGTTCCAGAGTCCGGCCCGCCTGGAAGTCCTTGAGCATCGACGACTGCATGCCGCTCGGCAACGACGCCAGTCTCGCGGTCACCGCGTCCGCGTCCACCTGGACCGAATGGACACCGGCAGCTGAGGCGGCTTCGTCCACCAGCGGCCGCAACCAGGATTCGTGACCGCTCCGCGCCGGGCCGATCGGGGCGTCGGCTGCGGTCGTCAGCAACGCGAGCGGGGCGAGGAACGCCAGCTTGCGCCACAACACGGTGGCATCGTCAGGATGGGTTGAGACGGAGAGCCTCGCCGCCCGCGCCAGCTCGGCGACCTCGGCACCCGCTGAAGTCCCGTCCGCGAACACCAGGTCGGCGAAGGGCGAAAGCTGCTCGATGACACCAGGCCGGTGCCGGGTCGCCTCGACCGCGATACTGGCGCCGATCACCTGCGCCGCCGGGTAGACCGCGCGCAGCAGGGCCAAGTGGTCGACACCGTTCAGCAGCGGGACCACGGTCGCGGCACCCAGCACCGAGGCGGGCACCCGCTGAAGGGCAGGCAGCAGCTCAGTGGCCTTGACCGCGACGAACAGCACATCCAGAGGCGTGGTCAACCAGGGCCGGGCGGCCGGGAAACTCGTGATCGATGCTGTGTCCGGTCCCCGGAACGTCAACCCGCGCGCGGTCAGCTCAGCGGCCGTGCGTTCGGTGGAGATCACGGTCACCGCATGTCCGGCTGCCCCGAATCGTGCCGCCAGCAAGCCACCGACTCCGCCAGGTCCCAGTATTCCGATTGCCGCCACGAGCCCTCCCAGGTTGGTTCCACTATGGAAGTAACTCTAGTACGGTAACTTCCATGATGGAAGTCAAGGAGGTGAGCCAGGCGTGCGGCACAAGAGTTTCGAGGGCATGAACTGCCCGATCGCGCTGACCCTGGACGAGGTCGGCGAGTGGTGGAGCCTGCTGATCATTCGCGACGCACTGCACGGCCTGACCCGATTCGACGAATTTCAGCAAAGCCTCGGCATCTCGCCGAACTCACTCACCCGCCGGTTGAACGCTCTTTGCGAAGCGGGCCTGCTGGTCCGCCACCGCTACCAAGATCGCCCGCCGCGGGACGAGTATCTGCTCACCGACCGCGGCAAGGACCTTCAGGCCGTCATTGAGTCGATCGCCGCCTGGGGGCGGCGCCACATCACCGGTATGGACGGCGCTGTCCACCTGCAAGACACGGTAACGGGCTTGCAAGCGGACCCGATACTGGTCGACCAGCGTACCGGGACCGCCGTCACTCCGGATCAGTTCCGCTACGTGGCGACTCCGGCCGCGCCGCCGATCAAACTCGCCAAGATGCCCCACGTCTAGTCGCACCAAGCCGACTCTCAGACCCGTCCGGCTCGCTGCGATGCTCGAGTCCACGCGCCCGTCGTCGTGAAAACGTCCAATCCGACGTAGAAGCCGGATTTGTTGTGGGACGGACCATTTCTTGACCAGTTGTCTGGAATTTCGTCGTTCGGCATTCGAAGCGCCACTTACAAGCGGCTGGCCTGCGTTGCAGGCCAGCGCGTGCTCTCTGCCTGCATCTCTGGGGTTGGTCGGGCAACTCGGTACGGTCCAGCGGCTGGCCCTGAGGGCAATCCGAACGGGGTGTGGCTGCTTGTCGTCCCGTGGGCTATTTCGCTCGGCCGCGGTAGTGAACGACTTCGACCTCGTCCACGGTAGCCAACCCGTCGCCGAGAAGTTCGTCCAGTTGCGGCAGAAAAGCCCTGATCGGCCCTTCGGCGTCGACGATCACAACGGCGACAGGCAGGTCGTCCGACAGTGACAGGATGTTGCTCGTGTGGATCAGCGAGTTCGCGCCGTAGCCTTCGACACCCTTGAACACTGACGCGCCTGCCAGCCCGGCGTCTCGCGCCCTGCGCACGATCTCGTGATGCAGTGGCTTGTGGTGCCAGAGGTCATCCTCGCCGACGTACACCGTCAGGCGTAGCGCGCGTCCAGACAATGCCATGGTCCGTCCTCCCGACCGCGGCCCGGCGAACGCCGCGAGCGTCGACAGTCCCACGGACAAGGACGTGTGCGCGACTGCAAGCACCGAATGTCCCCATAAGGTCGGTCAAGCGCCTATCGCAAAGGCCGCGGGCACGGCGCTTGATGGGACGCCCCGGCACGCGCCGCGGGTGACGGAGTGCCTTCGAATGCCACGCACCCGGCTACGTTGTTGGTCGACGCCTTGTGCACGAACTGGCTACGTGCTGGTACGTCGACTAGGGAACGCGTGAGGGCTCCCAAAGGTTCCGTCGCCAGTTAGCGGCGTCCAATGGTGAGGCGTGTCGCCCACCTGCCGCACGCGTCGAATGTGGGCAGTGAGTTCACCTGAACCTTCGCGCGTGGGCTGTAGTGCCCGGTCGTCTTGCGCGGACGTTGGCGCCGCCTATGCGTCAGGTCATGCTCGCCGCCCTGCGAGGTCGTTGCCGTCCTGCCGTCAGTGAAGGCGGCTAGTGCTCGTCTTGGCGCGGTGATCGGGCCGAGACACACTGTTGGTAGCGGCTGAGCTGCGAACATTGACACCATATAGAACATGTGTTCGACTGGCGGTGTGCGATGGGAACACCAGAAAGCGGGGGAGCAGGCGCTGCTGGAGCTGGACGGCCTGGTGCGTTCCGTGCGTTCACCGGAGTTCGACGGGGTCACGTTTCACGAGGTGCACGCCAGATCCGTGCTGAACAAGGTGCCAGGCGGCTCGCCGATGCCGTTCAAGTGGACAGTCAATCCTTATCGTGGTTGCTCGCACGCCTGCACGTACTGCTTGGCAGGCGACACCCGGATTCTGATGGCGGACGGGCGCACCCGCGCGCTCGCCGAACTCAGGGTCGGCGATGAGGTCTACGGCACCGAAGGCGCGGGCACGGACCGGCGATTCCGGCGAACTCAAGTGCTGGCGCATTGGTCCACCGTCAAACCCGCGTACCGCGTGGCCCTGGAGGACGGCACTGAACTCGTCGCCAGCGGTGACCACCGATTCCTCAGCGCGAGTGGATGGAAGCACGTCATCGGCACGAGCGGCTGGGGTACCGCGGAACGACCACATCTCGTGCCAGGGCTCGAACTTGTCGGCACTGGTTCGTTCGCCGCGGGTCCACAGGACACAGTGGACTACCGCGCTGGATATCTGTGCGGAATGCTCCGCCCGGACAAGTACGGTCGCGAACGTGACGCGTCGGATCGTGCGTTGAGCTATTTGCCCGCGTTCACCATTGGAACGGATTTCGCGAAACTGTTGCCGAGCCCGGAACTCGCTTGGCAGCAGGGGTTCCTCGCCGGTGTTTACGATGCCGCCGGTGGGTGGGAGCTGGACGTTCTGCGTATCGTCCACGAGGTACCGCAGGTCGTGGACACGGTCTGCGACGCCTTGGCGCGCTTCGGTTTCACCTACACGGTGAAGAAACACGACCGCGACCGAAGCATGCTCGTCGTCCGCCTGTCGGGCGGCCTGGCCGAGCAGCTGCGATTTCTGCACACGGTCGACCCGGCGGTCGCTCGCAAACGAGCCCTGGAACCGCTGACGATGGGCGGCGAATTCCTGCGAGTCCAGTCGATTGAGCCACTCGGACTCGACATGCCGCTGTTCGACATCACCACCGGCACTGGTGATTTCATCGCCAACGGGATGGTCACGCACAACTGTTTCGCCAGGAACACGCATACGTACCTCGATTTCGACGCGGGCAAGGACTTCGACACGCAGGTCGTGGTCAAGGTCAACGCACCCGAGGTGCTTTCGGCTCAGCTCCGCAGGCCTGGCTGGGCGGGCGAACACGTCGCCATGGGCACGAACACTGACCCTTACCAGCGGGCTGAGGGCCGCTATGAACTGATGCCGCGGATCATCACCGCACTCGCCGAAACAGGCACGCCGTTTTCAATCCTGACGAAAGGCACAGTGCTCGCCCGCGATCTGCCCTTGCTCGGGTCGGTCGCGCGAGACGTTCCCGTGGGGCTTGGCGTCTCGATCGCGCTGCTGGACCAGCGGCTCCAACGCCGGCTCGAACCCGGCACGCCGAGTCCGCAGGCCAGGCTCGATCTTGTGCGTAAGGCCAGGGCCGCCGGGTTGCCCTGCGGCGTGTTCCTGGCACCGATCTTGCCGGGACTGACCGATTCGGTCGAGGCGCTCGACGTCCTGCTCGCCGCAGTAGCCGACGCCGGAGCCTCGGGAGTGACCGTGCTGCCGCTGCACCTGCGTCCTGGAGCCCGTGAGTGGTTCGCGCGGTGGCTGGCGACCGAGCATTCCGAACTCGTGCCGCGATATCGGTCGCTCTATGCGCGGGGGAGCTACGTCAACAAAGCGTATCGGGAATGGCTGTCCGAGCGGATCGAGCCGTTGATCAGGCATCACGATCTGGAGCCGTCGTCGCGGCGGCGGTCACGGGGTGTGCCCGGTGATGAGAGTGTGAGCTGGCCTGAGGGGGCGATCCCGGCACCGCGAGACCCGGGAACGGGAGCCGTGTTCGCTGCGGGCGAGCAGCTGACCTTGCTGTAGAGAAACCTGGTGGCGGTACCCCGTGGGTGATTCGTTAGCCTTGTTCGTCGGCGAAATCGCAGCTGACGCGCCCACTCGACCACTGGAGAAGGAGAGCACCCGCAGTGCTTCGCACCCACAAAGCCGGCACCCTGCGTGCCGAGCATGCCGGTCAGACCGTCACCCTCACCGGATGGGTGGCCCGGCGGCGCGATCACGGCGGTGTCATCTTCATCGATCTGAGGGACGCCTCCGGTGTCGCGCAGGTCGTGTTCCGTGAGGGCGAGATGGCCGAGCGCGCCCACCAGTTGCGTTCGGAGTACTGCGTCCGGATCGTGGGCGAGATCGCCCAGCGCCCGGGCGGCAACGAGAACACCGAGATCCCGACCGGTGCGATCGAGGTGCTGGTCACCGAGCTCGAGGTGCTGTCGGAAGCCGCCGTGCTGCCGTTCCCGATCGACGAGCGCGTCGACGTCGGCGAAGAGGTCCGGCTCAAGCACCGGTATCTCGACCTCCGCCGCAGTGGCCCGGCCAAGGCGATGCGCCTGCGCAGCGAGGTCAACCGTGTCGCACGCGAGGTGCTGCACGCCCAGGACTTCGTCGAGGTCGAGACCCCGACGATGACCCGGTCCACCCCCGAAGGTGCCCGCGACTTCCTGGTCCCGGCACGCCTCAAGCCCGGCTCTTGGTACGCGCTGCCGCAGTCTCCCCAGCTGTTCAAGCAGCTTTTGATGGTCGGCGGCCTGGAGCGGTACTACCAGATCGCACGCTGCTACCGCGATGAAGACTTCCGCGCCGACCGGCAGCCCGAGTTCACCCAGCTCGACATCGAGATGAGCTTTGTCGAGCAGGACGACATCATCGCGCTGGGCGAGGACATCGTCACCGAGCTGTGGAAGCTGATCGACGTCGAGATCCCCCGCCCGTTCCGGCGGATCAGCTACGCCGAAGCGATGGCGAAATACGGTTCCGACAAGCCGGACCTGCGCTTCGACCTCGAGCTCACCGAGATGACCGAGTTCTTCGCCGACACTCCGTTCCGCGTCTTCCAGGCGCCGTACGTCGGCGCCGTGGTCATGGCAGGTGGCGCCGGCCAACCTCGTCGCACGCTGGATGCGTGGCAGGAGTTCGCGAAGCAGCGCGGCGCGAAGGGGCTTGCCTACATCCTGGTCAACGAGGACGGCACGCTCGGTGGCCCGGTCGCGAAGAACCTCTCGGAGGAGGAGCGGCAGAACGTCGCGCAGGCCGCGGGCGCGAAGCCCGGTGACTGCATCTTCTTCGGCGCGGGCAAGGCCTCGAGCACGCAGCCGCTCCTCGGTGCCGTGCGCGACGAGATCGGCAAGCGTCTGGACCTGATCGACGAGAACGCCTGGTCGTTCGTGTGGGTCGTCGACTTCCCGCTGTTCGCCCCGGTCGAGGAGATCGGCGACGATGTGGCTGTCGGTAGCGGAAAGTGGACCGCCCTGCACCACGCGTTCACGTCCCCGACCCCTGAATGGATCGAGAAGCTCGCTGAAGACCCCGGCAGCGCACTGGCGTATGCCTACGACATCGTCTGCAACGGTAACGAGATCGGTGGCGGCTCGATCCGTATCCATCAGGCCGCACTGCAGAAGCAGGTCTTCGAGATCATGGGGCTGACCGAGGAGGAGGCGCAGGAGAAGTTCGGATTCCTGCTCGACGCCTTCCAGTTCGGCCCGCCCCCGCATGGCGGCATCGCCTTCGGCTGGGACCGCATCACCATGCTGCTGTCCGGTTCGGACTCGATCCGCGACGTCATCGCGTTCCCGAAGACTGGCGGCGGCTACGACCCGCTGACCGCCGCGCCAGCTCCGATCACGCCGGAGCAGCGCAAGGACGCCGGCATCGACGCGAAGCCACCGGCGCCCAAGCAGTAATGCTTCACCTCAGGGCAGTATGCCCGCCGGACCAGACCGCCAAGGCGGTCGAAGTCCTGCGGGCACACCCCGGAACGGCACATCTCATCGTGCATCGCGGCGTCGCCGTGATGCCGGAGGGCGACCTCGTCGAAGTCGACGTCGCTCGCGAGGCGGCTGACGAAATCGTTGGTGCACTGTGCACTTTGCAGCTTGACGCCTCGGGCGGCATCACGCTCGAAGCGATTGACACCGCGTTGTCAGATGCTGCGGACCGGGCTGAGGAAGCCGCGCCAGGTGACGGCGCCGACGCCGTTGTGTGGCAGGAACTCCTCGCGCGCACCGGCGAGGAATCGCGGCTCAACGTGACGTTCCAGGCGTTTCTCACCATCGCCTGCCTGCTGGCGGCGGTCGGCATCGTGACCAACTCCGCGGTGACGATCGTCGGTGCGATGGTCGTAGGCCCGGAGTTCGGGCCACTCGCGGCGATCGCGGTCGGGCTGGTCCTCCGCCGGTGGGATCTGGTGCGTCAGGCATCCGCGGCACTGGCCATCGGGTTCCCACTCGCCATGGCGGTGACACTGGGTGCGACGCTGCTAGGTGAAGCCACCGGCCTGTTCAGCCGGGCGACATTGCTGGCGAACCACCAAGTGGACTTCGTCTACGACGTAGGAAAGTTCTCGTTGATCATCGCGCTGCTCGCCGGCGCGGCGGGGATGCTTTCGATGACCTCGGCGAAGTCTGCCGCTTTGGTCGGAGTTTTCATATCTGTGACCACAGTTCCGGCCGCTGGCTATGCGGTCGTCGCCGCGGTGCTGCAGGATTGGGAACGGTGCCTCTACTCGTTCGGGCAGTTGGTGGTCAATTTGATCGGCATCGTGATCGCCGCAGCCGTTGTGCTGATGTTACGAAGAAGAGGGCAACGCACAAGGGGCACCGAACGTCCGCTGTCACGCGGGTGAACTCAGGCCCGCCTTCTTGAACACAGTTTTCGGGATGCAAGTGGTCATGGTTACTCGCTCACTAGTAGGGTCGGTGGCAATGACAGTCGACACCTCCTCCGCCGACGACTCGACCGTCGGGGCTGGAGCCGAAGCGTTTGCCGTGGAGGCAGCGGTCGCGGCCGGTGAATCGGTACTCGCCCGCCGCTTCGGCAGCGCGATCACCTTGGTCGATCCAGAAGACCTGGCCGGAACCGGCCCGGCTACCGTCGTGCGCGCCAGAGTTGCTTCTTCGCCGTTCTCTCTCCCGAAGACGTTGGTGATCAAGCACTATCCCTTGCCGCCTACGCCGGGGGAATCGGATCCGTTCGCGCAGGAGGCGGTCAGCTACCAGCTGTTCACCGCCCTCGCGCCCGAGGAACGGATGTGTCCCGAGCTGTTGGCACATGACGCCAGGTACCGCGTATTGGTGCTCGACGATCTCGGCCGCGCACCCACTCTGCGTGACAAGTTGTGGTCCGCCGAGGCGCGGGCCGCTGAGCGGGCGCTGATTTCCTGGGCACGCTCACTCGGCAGGCTGCATGCCTCCACCGCCAGTCGTGAGGCAGATTTCAACGCCCTGCTGCGTCGACTGGGCGGCCCGGTGAAGGGCGAAGACACGACCCCCGTGGTCGCGTGCGCCCAAGTGCCGGCGATGCTCGAAGAAATCCTCGGTGTTCCGACCCCAGACTCGGTCCGCCAGCGCGCGGAGAGCTCAGCTGAGAACGCACGTTCGGCGTCGTACCGGGCGTTCAGCCCCATCGACCTGGCGCCGGACAACAACCTCGTCACGAGTTCGGGCGTGCGGTTCCTCGATTTCGAGCGCGGCCGGGTACGCAATGCCCTGGTCGACGCCGCCTACCTGAGGTTGCCGTTCGCTTCCAGCCGCAACGCGCTGGCTCTCCCCGCCGGCATGAGCGAAGCGATGGTCGCCGCATGGCGCGCTGAAGTCGCAGGAGTGTGGCCGGCGCTGGCCGACGACTATGTGCTCGCGGACTACCTGATGGATAGCCAGCTGCTCCTCGTCTGGACGGTCACGTGGGAGATGCTCCCGCGGCTGAAGCCAGGTCGTGGCGCAGGTCAGACGAGCACACAGGCGGCCCTCGTGACCTGGTGGCGCGAACTCGCCAAGCACGCGGCCCGGGCGAAGCTGAACGACGTCGCCGACCATTCGAACGCTGTTTCGGTGGCCTTGGACGACCGCTACGGCCCTGGTCTCGACCTCGCGCTCTATCCGGCCTTCCGCTGAGATAAAACTTCGCCGACGCGCCCTCGCCGCGTTACCCAAGCATCACCGCAGGTGAGTTTGCGTGCTCGATGGTCATCACCGTGACAGTGATGAGCTTCGAAGTCACCGAGACACCTGAACCTTCGGCGCCCAAACTCAGGCAGGCACGGCGTCTCGTCGTCCTTGGCGACTCGACAGCTGTGGGCTTGGGCGATCCCCTGCCGAATCGTGGCGGCTGGCGTGGAGTAGGCCCCTTGGTGGCCACCGCACTGGGCGTCGAGCCGGATGGCTATCTCAACCCGTCGTTCACCGGCGCGCGCATGCGGTGCGTGCTCACTGAGCAGCTGCCGGCCGCCGTGGCCCATCGCCCGGACGTCGCCCTGCTCATCGTCGGCATGAACGACACGCTCCGCTCCAACTTCAATGCCGAGCAGATCGCGGCCGACCTGACCTCGATCATCCGAGAGCTGGCCGCAGTCGGCACCACGGTCGTGCCCGTCCGCTTCCACGACCACGGCAAGGTCTTCCGGCTCCCGGCGTCGTTGCGGCGGGCGCTCACCAGCCGCATCGATGAGCTCAACGTAGCCATCGACGGTGTCGTCGCGCGCGAAGGCGTACCGTGTCTCGACCTCGACCGGCTTCCCGGCGCCTACGACTTGAGCGTATGGAGCGTCGACCGGCTGCACCCCTCGGAGCTCGGGCACCGACTGCTTGCCGACGGGTTCGTCGGGCTAATCGCCGAGGCCGGGTTCAAAATCCCCGAGCCGGTGAGTCTCACGTGTTCCGGGGGTGTCGACCCGAGCACGGCCGACCATGTGGGCTGGTTGGTCCTGAAGGGCATCCCTTGGCTTTGGCGCCGAGGTCGCGACTTCGTGCCGTACGCCGCGGTGATCATGTGGCGCTCTTGGCGGGAGCGGGAGACCCGGCGCGGGTGACCGCACCGGGCATCCTTACGTGTCATCCAGATCAACCACCTCCGTGGGAGTGTTGAACGGGTTGCTCGCCTGTTCGGGGCTGGGGCACAGCACTCGTTGGCGCGGCTATGGCAGAGTCGCACTGAGCTGGTTGACCAGGATCGCTTGACCTCCGGTCAGCTCCGCGTTGCTTTTTGACACGTCGAGTGTCGTCACCCCTGGAAGCTGCGAAATGTCGACGCGAGTTCGAACGCCGCTTCCGCTTGGCCAGCAGGAGCTCCAGAGCGACATCCGCACGAAGTTCGTCCATCGAGCGCGTTTCATCCGCGGTCTTGAGTCGCCGCGCTCCTTGGTCGATGCGTTCGTAAGCGGCGGCGATCTTCGCTGGCTCGCAGTTGCGGATGAACAGTGAAGTGGAGCGAGTCACCAGGTGCTGGGTGACCGTGACTTTCCGGGCATCACTACGTTGAGCGGCGCGACGGGCGTGCCGTCCCGGATCGGCCTTGTCGGCCTCGTAGTTCGCGGCCCTGCGTACCTTGTTGTCGTCTGCCTTGTTTGGCAGCCGGTCTTCTAGCGCTGTGTCTACGGAACGCGCGTCGTCGTCAGACAAGTCCGCTGTGGACTTGCAGACTGTCGCGGCTTTCGAGTCGTCCAAGAGACCGCGTTCCAAGAGACCGAGGGTTTTCGGCAGACGGTTGACAAGCGCATCCGCTTCGGCCACGAGTCTTCGCGCTCGGTCATGGCCGACATTGAGCGCGGCCGCCAGGAACGCGGGTACCTCCTCTGAACGTCTTCGTCGTAGATTCAGCTCTGCGATCGCTCGGTAGCGCAGCGCTTGATGCCGGGCAATCATCGTGTTCGTACTGTCAACGAGGTTCGACAACGACGACTCCGACATCTGGCTCAGTGCGGAGACATCGGCGCATACGCCGATGTCCTGGTGTTCGGGCAGTAGCGTCTTCAGCGCCTCCCTTTCCTCGGCGGTGACGATGTACAGGACGGTCTTGCCGTTTGTTTTGATCATGCTGCGAGGGTAAACCGGGCCACCGACAGAACCGTGATTTCCCTCCCCGCTAGCTGCCGATCGTGGCGATTTGGCCCAGTTGCTCCCTTCCTGAGTGGCAGCGGTCCAGGAGCGCTAACCGGCGCGAGGTCTAAACGCCGTGAGCGCCGTTGCATCTGACGCCGGATTCCGCACGAAGAAGTCCACCCACTCCTCGATGTGTGGGTACTCGGACAACGTGACGATGGCTGCGCAAGCGGCCTCGGTGTCGAACCTTGTTCGCCTGAGTTGCACTCCGTGCTCGCCGAGCAATGCCCAATGAGCTCCCGAAGTCCCGTAAGGCATGCCCACACTGCCGGGGTTGACGATGAGCTTCCGATCGGCCAGTCGGGTGAATGGCATATGCGTATGCCCGCAGACGATGGTTTCCGCCGCTACGCCTGCAAGAACCTCGGTCCACCGGTCTAGTGCGCTGTCGACAAGCACGACCTCCTCGTCGTCTCGTGGTGTCGCGTGGCAGAACAAGACGTCGCTCAGGCTGGCAATGTCCATCGTCATTGAGGTCGGCAGGCTATCGAGCAATGCCACCTGCGCGGTGTTGAGCATGCCCGCTGCCCATGCGGAGATGGGGTCCGGAACGACGATCTCGTCACCTCTGGCCAGCGCGACCAACTCGCGGTCGGCATTTCCACGCACCCATACAGCTCGGTCGCCCAGGTCGACCAGCCGGTCGAGCGTGGGACCGGGCAGAGGTCCGGCTGCGACATCGCCGCACAGCACTATCAAATCGGCCGCTCGAAGGTCCGGCTCGGCGAGTACGGCGTCGAGCGCCGGCAGCACGCCGTGGATGTCTGCAAGAACGGCTACTTGGTTCACCATGGGTCCAGCATCGTGTCACCCGACACGCGCGCCCAGGCCTGTTCGCGGTCGGCTAACGTCGGGGTGTGCAGGATGAGTTGTTCACCGTGAACCCCGACCTCGGGCCGCCGCCGGAGCCGACCGGCGGCCATGAGCCGCAGGCTGTGCCCGCGGGTTCGCCGTTGGCTGTCCGGATGCGGCCCAGAACACTCGGTGAGGTCGTTGGGCAGCAGCACCTGCTCAAGGAGGGGGCCCCGTTGCGTCGCCTCGTCGAAGGTGCCGCGCCGGCGTCCGTACTGCTCTACGGTCCACCAGGGACGGGCAAGACGACGCTGGCCAACCTTGTGTCGGCCGCCACGGGGCGGCGGTTCGTCGCGATGTCGGCGCTCTCCGCCGGCGTCAAAGAGGTACGGGGCGTCATCGAGGAGGCGCGGCGCCGACGTAACTACAACGCCGAGAACACGGTGCTGTTCATCGACGAGGTTCATCGGTTCTCGAAGACCCAGCAGGACGCGCTCCTCGGTGCGGTTGAGGACCGCACGGTGCTGCTTGTCGCCGCGACGACCGAGAACCCATCTTTTTCAATCGTCTCGCCGCTGTTGTCGCGGTCACTGGTCCTGCAGCTTCGCCCGTTGACCGACGACGACATTCAGCAGTTGATCGAGCGTGCGTTGACGGATGAGCGTGGACTGGCCGGCGAGCTTCAGCTCACCGAAGAGGCTCGCGCGCATCTCGTGCGTCTGGCATCCGGTGACGCACGTCGTGCGTTAACCGCCTTGGAGGCAGCCGCGGACGCGGCTGCCGCGACCGAACACAAGACCATCGACCTCGCGATCGTCGAGTCCACTGTGGATAAAGCAGCGGTTCGTTACCATCGTGATGGTGATCAGCACTACGATGTCATCAGCGCCTTCATCAAGTCCATTCGCGGGTCTGATGTGGACGCCGCATTGCACTACCTCGCGCGCATGATCGAAGCGGGAGAAGATCCGCGATTCCTTGCACGACGGCTCGTCGTGCACGCGAGTGAAGACATCGGAATGGCCGATCCGACAGCACTCCAGGTGGCTGTGGCCGCCGCGCACGCGGTGCAGTTCATCGGTATGCCCGAGGGAAGGATCGCGCTGGCGCAGGCGACGATCCATCTGGCGACGGCGCCGAAATCCAACGCGGTCATCACTGGTATCGATGCCGCGCTCGCCGACGTCAGAGCCGGCAAGATCGGGACTGTGCCACCACATCTGCGTGATGGGCACTACGCGGGCGCTGCGAAGCTCGGCAACGCGCAAGGGTATCGCTACCCGCACGATGTGCCGGAAGGCGTGCTGCCGCAGCAGTATCCGCCTGACGTTCTTGTCGGGCAGGACTACTACAATCCGACCCAGCGTGGTGTGGAGAGAACACTCGCCGAGCGAGTGCCGAAGCTGCGCCGCACCGTCCGTGGTGAACACTAGCGAAGCACTTGATGATGTCTGACCGGCATGCCTTCACGGTGGCCGTTGTGAGTACCGGGCTTGCTTGAGTGTGCTCTGATTGGTTCGCCGCTACATGCGCTTTTAGTCGACAACGCCTTGCTCCCGGGAAGGCAGATCCCAGTTGGGGATCCGCGATCACGGGCCTGGCACACGGTGCCAGGAGATCTAGATCATGCCGGTACCGGCGCGTCGACTCGCACAGGCAGCGAGATGAGGCCGCGCAGCAGCGGGTCCGGTCGGTAAACAGGGGCTGGAGCGTCTTCGTCGAGACGCAGATGCGTGAATCGGCGCAGCAGGCCGGTCAGTGCGATCTTGACCTCCATCCTTGCCAGCGTCGCGCCGAGGCAACACGGATTGTCGCATCCGAATCCGAACACCGTCCCGACCGGGCGGCGCAGGTCCAGCGATTCGGGGTTGCGGAATTGCCGCGGATCCCGGTTTGCGGCACCGAGCACGGGATACAGCAGTTCGCCCGGCCTGATGCGGTAGCCGGCGAAGTTCAAGCAGTCCGCAGTCGTCAGTGGAGCGCCGATCGAGACAGGTCCGTCATAGCGCAGCAACTCTTCGGCGGCGGTGTCGATCATCTCCGGATCCGCGCGTAGCTCGTCGGCTTTGTCCGGATGCAGCAGGAGGGTATGCACGGCGTTGCCGAGGTAGTGCACGGTTGTTTCGGTGCCGGACACCAACAGGAGCAAGACCTGCCGGATGAGTTCACTCTCGCTCAGCGGACCGTCGTCGTCCCTGACCGTGGTCAGTCTGGACAGCAGGTCAGGACGCGGTTCGCGGCGCCGGATGTCGACGAGCTCTTCGAGGTAGGCGCTGAATGCCGCCGTGGACTCCGCGGCCTTCGCCGCTACGCCGATCGGGTCACGTTCGGCAGGAGTCCTGCCGAATACGGGCGCGATGTCGGCGAACCAGGCCAGAATCGTTTCGTGGGCCTGAGCGGGTACGCCGAGCAGTTCAAGCCGTACCAGTGCGGCCAGTGGTTCGGCGAAGTCGGCGAGGAGTTCCACGAATGGAGCATCGGCAACCAGATCTAGTTGTCGCTCGACCAGCCGATGGATTCTCGGCCACATCGCGTCGACGATAGGTCTGGTGAACGCCTCATCGACGAGGCGTCGTGTCCGGCTGTCGTCCGGCACTCGATGCGGCACGGCTTCGTCCGTGGATGACCGCTTCAGCCGAGGGTGTCGCAGTAGCCGCTGCACGTCCTGGTGGCGGGTGATCATCCAGCCACCCAGAGCCGGTTCGAAGTGCACCGGTGCTCGTTCGCGAAGCCTGCGGTAGAAGGGATAGGGGTTCTGGATGAAGTCGGGGTCCAGTGTGTCGAAGCGGAGTGTCATTCCCTCGGGTTCCCGGGTCTGGTGGTCGGAAAGCGCGGCTTAGTAACATGGTGTCGAGTGAAACGGGTATGCAGCAGTCGGCAAACGGCGCACCGTTACGGCCGCTTTGCGCCTCGTGTTACGGGCTCATGCCCGAGGGAGGGCGATCCCGCTACTGCTCCAGTGCGTGCCGTCAGCGTGCCTACCGAGTACGGACCAAGCAGAGCCGTGCTTCCGAAATCGCTGGAAACCTTGCCGAGTTCCCTGATTCATTCGTAGGACGTCATGATGAATTGGCCGAGCTGGGAAAGTTGCTCAGTGCTTCGAGGCTGGTCACCGTAATCGGTCCGGCGGGTGCTGGGAAGACCCGGCTGGCGAGGGAGGTCGCAGCCAGGCAACAGCGAGATGGCCAGCGGCATCGTGATGGTGTCTGGCAAGCGGACCTGGCCGTCATCCCCAAGGGCGATCTCGTCGTGCCGGCGATCGCGCGCGCGGTGGGCATCCGGACGGGGTCTGGACTCGCCCCGGAGAAGCTTGCCGAGGCGATGGGGGAACGGAAACTGCTGCTGGTCTTGGACAATTGCGAACACGTCCTCGACCGCTGCGCAGACGCGGTCGAGGCACTGCTGACCTCCTGTCCGTCTGTGCGCATCCTGGCGACGAGTCGGGAAGCGCTGCGCGTCCGCGGGGAACAGTCGTTCCCGCTGGGTGAGCTCGCGTTGCCGGCTACCGGTGAAGTGCTCACAGCGGCGCAAGCGGGGCATTCCGATGCCGTCCGCTTGTTCGTGGACCGTGCGAGTGCGGTCGACCCCAGCTTCGAGCTCACAGACACCAACGCGTCCACGATCGCCGCGCTGTGCCGTCGGCTTGACGGCATGCCCTTGGCGATCGAGCTCGCGGCCCGTCGAGTGCGACTGCTCGGGCCCGCGGACCTGTTGGACAGGTTGGACGGCACACTTGATGTGCTCTCGGTCGGCACACGCACGTCGACGTCACGACACGACAGTTTGGAAGCCGCGATCGGCTGGGATTACGAACTGCTTTCGGCGAGTGAGCAGGAGCTTTGGCGACGGCTATCGGTGCTTGCCGGTCCGTTCCCGATAGAACTCGCCGAAGCGGTCACCGGGCGCGGGGCGGAGACACTCGACATTGTGGCGAGTCTCGAAGCCAAGTCGTTGCTGGTGCCGGTGACCAAGGGAGACTCTGTCTGGTTTCGTCAGCTGGAATCCATCCGGATTTACGGCCGGGATCGCCTTGACGATGCCGGTGAACGTGACACGACGTACGATCGGCTCGCTGATTGGCTGTTGGCGCTAGTCGAGCCGCATCTGGGACGGTACATGATGCCGGTCCCCGTACTCGAGGCAATTGACGCGCATTGGCCCAATTTGGTCGCAGCCGTCGAATGGATGTCCACTCGACGAGACGAGCGCCATGGCGCACTTGCTTTCGCGCTGGGAAAACACTGGCTGCGTCATGGGATCAATCTTGAGGACACCTACCGCATGCTGCGTACCGCTCTGGATATGGCCACCAGCGCGGCGAGTACCGGGCTGGTGCTTTCAGCGCTCTCGACGACGACCTCCGTCCTCGGCGACCAAGCCGAGTCGCTCGGCTATGCCTGGCGTGCAGTTGACATCGAACGAGCATTGGATCGTCCAGCACGCTTGGCCAAAGCGCTCGATGACCTCGGCCACGCGCTGTTCTGTTCTGGCGAGTACCGCGCGGCACGGCCAAGCTACTTGGAGAGCTTGCGGATCCTGCGAGGGTTGGGTGACCCTGTCGCATTGCTGGGTTCGCTCAACAATGTCGCCTGGGTTTCCCTTAACTGGGGCGAAGAAGATCTGGCCGAGAAGCTGTTGGCGGAGGCTTTGCCGCTGGCGCAGTACCTCGGCTCCGGTAATATGGTCATCGCGTTGCTGCATACCTCAGGCGTGCTTTCTCTGATCAGAGGCGATGTAGATGGCGCCGCCGAAAGATTCGCCGAATCATTGACGATGGGCCGGGAAAATCCGTACCACCTGGTGCACGGATTGGAAGGCCTTGGCATCGTGGCCACTGAACTCGGTGACGACGACCGTGCCATCCGGCTCATTCACGGTGCCGCCGCTGTCCGGCGGCAGGTTCGCACTTCTGGCGAGCCGGTTTGGGCCGAGCGGGTGGACGTCGCCGCGGCGACTGCTGCAGGCAGGCTCGGAACGCGCGAAGCGGCGGCTTCGGCGGCGGGCCAGCGGATGACCGTGACCTGTTTGGCGGACTATGCGTTGAATGGCGTAGTCCCGCCGGCGACCGTGGTGTTGAGTACGCGCGAGCACACTATCGCCGCGTTGGTCGCCGATGGGATGACCAATGAGCGCATCGCACGCAGACTGCGGGTATCTCGCCGGACCGTGGCCACTCATCTGGAACGTATCCGGGGCAAGCTCGATGTGCGTTCTCGCGCGGAAGTCGCTGCTTGGGTCGCAAGGGGAGAAAACGCCGAATAGATGGTGGCAGCCTTGCGCGGCGTGCCCGCCACCGTTGTATAACGACCTATATGGCGGACCGTTGGAGTTCGCAGATCCAGGGGCCTACGTCCTCGTGCTCTATCGAAGAAAAACGCCAAGTACGGGAAGCCGGAGCTGCTGATCGACTGGCTGCTGCTTGGTCGGTGGCAACCCAGCGCCAACGAGTGAACTCACGCTTTGATGAGGCGTGGAGTCGGTCGAGCCGACGAGAGGGTGCTGCCCGAGTAGGCAGCACCCTCGTGAACGTCAGCCTCGGCCGTCTTCTACTCGGGTAGTGAACGTGCGCAAGAACGAGGGATCGCCGTCGGCGGTCACGCGCACGTCATACCAGCCATCGGATGTCGGCCAAGCCACCTGCGCTGAGCGTCCAGCGGCCAGACGCACCACCCGGGTTGAACGGCCAGAAGTGAGCCGCAGGGTGAGAGCGGATCCGCCACCGTTGAGGATTTTGAACTCGACGCCACGGCGATAGGTCAGAATCCGCGTCTGGATGTCGACCTTGGACGCCACCCCGGTACGGCTGCCCGCCAACTCCCACCACGAGCGGTTCGGACCTTGAACGACCACACGGTACGTGTCGCCGGTCAATGGCAACGTTTGGGAGAGCGTGTCCCGAACGTCTTGGTGCGACGGTTCCGCGAGTTCGCCCTTGTACCCGTACACAGCGAAGTGTGCTGAAGAACGGCCGCTGTTGGCGAGCCGGACTACGAGGTGTCCTGCGTCGTTGAGCGCGCCTGAGACGGACGTCTGGTACGGCAACGGTCGGGCGGGGCGATTTCCGGGTTCGGCGCTCGGCAGTTTCTGCTCGATCGGTGGCTTCGGGTGCCAGCGGGTGATCGGCGCGGGAACCGGACCGGGGTGGGTGACCCGTGGTGGCCTTCCAGCGTTGGAAAAATCGAATGCTCCGGTCAGGTCGCCGGCGACCTGACGGCGCCACGGGCTGATATTGGGCTCCGCTACACCGGTCCAACGTTCCAACAGGCGCAGCACGGACGTGTGATCGTAGACAGTTGAGTCAACGTACCCACCGATGGTCCACGGGGAAACGACCGTCATCGGCACACGCGGGCCGAATCCGAGCGGCTGGCCGTTGTAGTGATCCGCGTCGTTCGTCGCGTTGCCGGGCGGAACTGGTGGCGGCACGTGGTCGAAGTAGCCGTCGTTTTCGTCGAAATTGATCAGTAGTACCGTTTTCGACCAGGTTTCGCGGTCTGACGCGATGGCGTCCAGCACGTCGTAGATGAGATTCGCGCTGCCGACCGGGGTTGACGCGCCAGGGTGCTCGGAGTCCACGGCCGATGGCACGAGCCAGCTGACCTTCGGCAGTCTGCGTGCCTTGATGTCGGCGCGCAACGTGCTCGCCAATGTCAGCGGCTCGCCACGGTACATCGCCTTGCGGAACAAGCTCTGTTCGACGGGGGTAAGCTTGGCGACAGCAGCATTGAACTGAGCGAGCAGCTTCGTCCGGTCCTCTTCGGACTTATCGAACAACGCGTAATAGAACTCCTCGGTTGTCCTGTACTTGCCGTCCACTCCGGCCAGAATCTTTTTGCCGATCTTCTTGAACGGCACGAAGTATTCGACGGCGTTGTCGGTGAAGTTGTCCCATTCTTGGTAGATCTGCCACGAAACGCCCGCCGCTTCCAAGCGTTCCGGGTAGGTCGTCCAGTCGTAGCCGGGGTGGTCGTAGGAGTACGCCGCGTTGGTGACCGCGCGAGTACCGTTCGGCTCATTCCCGACGGTTCCGGTCCACAGGAAGTTTCGGTTCGGGTTGGTCGAACCGAAAATCGAGCAGTGGTAGGCGTCGCAGATGGTGAACGTGTCCGCTAGCTCGTACTGCAGCGCGATGTCGCGGCGATCGTAGTAGGTCATCGTGGCCGGGCTTTTGGCACCTATCCAGCCGTTGTTCCAGCCTCGTGCCCACGCCTTGCCGGTGCCGGCCCAGCTGTGGTCGAGATCGCCGAGGTACTGGATGTCCGATGGATCGCGGCCTTCTCGCTCGGCTTCCTTCCGCAGCGAGAAGGGGAGGACTGTGCCGCCCGCGGGGTTGGGCTGTTCGAACACCGACTTGCCGTCGGGCAGTTCGAGCGGGTGGGGGTCGGAGAAGCCACGGACACCTCGAAGGGATCCGAAGTAGTGGTCGAAGGACCGGTTCTCCTGCATCAGCACGATCACGTGCTCGACGCGATCCAGACCGCCGCGGCGCATGGGTTCGGCCATGGCCGCGTGAACCGACGGGGGCAGCAGCGAGCCAGCGATCGCGGCTCCGGATACGCCGAGGAGACGGCGGCGGGACAGTTCAGGCATGCCTGGAACCTTTGCCGAGCGAGATGAACGGCACAAGAACCCGACGGGTCAATGAATCGCAGGTGACCGGCAACCAGCTGTTGTCAGCGAATTGACACACAGTCAGATCCAGTAGGTCTCGGACCAGCGGATTCGGCCAGTACGGAGTGCGGACACGTCCTCGTCGAGCCGTGGGTCGGTAGTCTCCGGAGTAACCCGTTGAGCGCAGTCCATAGCTCCGTGTGCGCGAGCTCGTTCTGATGCTGTCGTCGCGGCCCAGGAAGGTGCTCCTTGGTCTGCGGAGGTCCAGGTGGTCAGCGACGGCGAATCTCATTAGCGCCGTCCCGTCCGGCTTGCGGTTGAGCGCCCCCCGGGACAGACCGTCGCGATGTGGTCGCAGACGGCTTAACCTACGAAAGGATGGCCAGTTGGTTGTACTGGCGTCAGGCCCCGAGGAGGTGCGGGCCGAGGTGGCGCCGGTGTTCGATGCAGTCGGTTCGCGCACGTTGTGGGTTGGTCCGGCCGGTGCGGCGACGAAATTGAAGCTTGTCGCCGACGCCTGGGTACTGGCGCTGACCAATGCCACCGCCGAGAGCGTCGGTCTCGCCCAGGACGTCGGAATCGCCCCGAGTCTCTTCCTCGACGCTATCAAGGGTGGCGCCGTCGATGTTCCGTACGCCCATCTCAAAGGGCAGGCGATGATCGATGCCGATTTCGCGCCCAGTTTCCCCGCGCGGCTCGCGCTGAAGGACGCCAAGCTCGTGCTCGACGCGGCGTCCCGCGCCGATCTCGCCGGAGCGCGGGCAACAGTGACACATCTTCAGGTCGCCGTCGACGCTGGGCACGGCGATGAGGATATGGCCGTCCTCTTCACCGCAGTTCGCCCGAACTGATCGAGGCCCGCACCGAGGTGCTGGAGGCCAGCTGCGCGCGGTAACAACGTGCGCTCACGTGGTCACTTTGGTGACGAATCGGCCAGGGCCGTCGACCGGTTCGTCGCCGAGCAACCCGGCTAGCCACCGTCCGGCCACCGAGAGCCACCGACGGGCGGGGCAGTCCCGGCAAACGACGCACAGCGCGGTAGCCTGACCAGCAATCACCCATGACTTCGAGGAGGGCCCGTGTCAGCAGTGGAAATAGCCGCGCTGATCGCCGCCGGAGCGTTCGTGCTGCTGGTGTTGCTGCTGGCGATTCCGCTGCTCAAGCTCGGCCGCACGCTGGACGCAGCCACCGAAGCGATCAAGACAGCGAACGACGGCACCGACCCTTTGCTGATCAACGCTAACCAGACCATCACGCACGTCAACACCCAGCTCGAGCGGGTCGACGGCATCACCGCCAACGCACAGGCCGTGAGTGGCAACGTCTCGGCGTTGTCATCGGTGTTCACCGCGACATTGGGTGGTCCGCTGGTGAAGACCGCCGCACTGTCCTATGGGGTCAGCAAAGCGATCAAGGCTCGTCGCAAGAAGAAGGAAGCGAAGGCCGCGCGCCCGGGTCGCAGGAGGAAGCAGTGAAGCGCCTCTTCTGGCTCGGCATCGGCGTCGTCGCCGGTGTCGCGTTGTCGCGTAAGGCGACTGAAACCGCTCGTCAGGCCACTCCTGCTGGGTTAGCCTCGAATCTGGGCGACGCCGTGCGCGAATTGGCCGGCGCCGTCGGATCCTTCGGTGCGGAAGTGCGCGCCGGGATGAACGAGCGCGAACAGGAGCTGCACGACATGGTCGAGGACCGCACCGGCCTCACCTCGCGCACGACCGCGGGGCGGCATGCCGCGGCCAGGCGAGCTCGCCGGGCGTAAGGCCGACGCCTCCGCCTTACGCCGCAGCAGCTGCCCACTTTTCGCTCAGCACAAGGACAATCTCCCGTGGAAACACACGAAATCACCAATCGCTTCCTGACGTACTTCGAAAAGAACGGTCACACGCGGGTGCCCAGCGCACCGCTGCTCGTCGACGACCCGAACCTGCTCTTCGTCAACGCGGGCATGGTGCCGTTCAAGCCGTACTTCCTCGGCGAGGCCCCGCCGCCGTATCCGCGCGCGACCAGTGTGCAGAAGTGCGTGCGCACCCCGGACATCGACGAGGTCGGCAAGACCACCCGGCACAACACCTTCTTCCAGATGGCCGGGAACTTCTCCTTCGGTGACTACTTCAAGGAAGGCGCCATCGAGCGCGCCTGGGAGCTGATCACCACCCCGCAGTCCGAGGGCGGATACGGCCTCGAGCCAGACCGGCTGTGGGCGACCGTCTACGAGGACGACGCCGAAGCCGCCGCGCTGTGGAAAAAGATCTCCGGCTTGCCGTCGGAGCGCATCCAGGCACGCGACATGGTCGACAACTTCTGGTCGATGGGTGTGCCGGGGCCGTGCGGCCCTTGCTCGGAGATCTACTACGACCGCGGGCCGAAGTACGGCCGCGAGGGTGGTCCGATCGTCGACGAAGACCGCTACATCGAGATCTGGAACCTGGTGTTCATGCAGAACATCCGGGGTGAGGGCAGCGGCAAGAAGGACTTCCCGATCCTGGGTGAGCTGCCCGCCAAGAACATCGACACCGGCATGGGTGTCGAGCGCGTCGCGACGATCCTGCAGGGCGTCGAGAACGTTTACGAAACCGACCTCGTGCGCCCGGTCATCGGCCGCGCCGAGGAGTTCTCGGGTCGTCGCTACGGTGCCGAGCACATCGACGACGTGCGTTTTCGTGTCATCGCCGACCACGCGCGCACCGGTGTGCTGCTGATCGGTGATGGTGTCACGCCCGGCAACGACGGCCGTGGCTACGTCCTGCGCCGCTTGCTTCGCCGTATCGTCCGGTCGACGCGCCTGCTGGGTGTGCACGAGCCGGTGCTGCCGGCGTTCGCCGAGGTCGTCCGCGACACCATGGGCCCGACTTACCCCGAGCTGGTGTCCGGTTTCGACCGGATCGCGGAGGTCGTCCGCATCGAGGAAGAGGCTTTCCTCTCGACGTTGACCAGCGGCTCACGCATCTTCGACCTCGCGGCCGAGGAGACCAAATCGTCCGGTGGCGGCATCCTGGCCGGAGACAAGGCCTTCCAGCTGCACGACACCTACGGGTTCCCGATCGACCTGACCCTGGAGATGGCGGCCGAGCAGGGTCTGTCCGTCGACGAGGACGGCTTCCGGGCGCTGATGAACGAGCAGCGCCAGCGTGCCAAGGCGGACGCGGCGGCCCGCAAGAGCGGTCACGGTGACCTTTCGGCCTACCGCCAGGTGCTCGACCAGCATGGCGAGACCCAGTTTCTGGGCTACACCGACCTGCAGGCGACCGCGAAGGTGGTCGGCCTGCTTGAGGACGGCGTGCCCGTCCGCAGTGTCGCCGAAGGTCACAAGGCCGAGCTCGTGCTCGACCGCACCCCGTTCTATGCCGAGAGTGGCGGCCAGGTCGCCGACACCGGCGTGCTCGTTGGTGACGGCGTCGAGCTGAAGGTGCTCGACGTGCAGAAGATCGTGCCGGGCCTGTTCGTGCACCGCGTCGAGGTGACCCAGGGCGAGATCGGGATCGACACCGAGGTCACCGGGTCCGTCGACGTTCACCGGCGCCAGTCGATCGAGCGGTCGCACTCGGCGACCCACCTCGTGCACGCGGCCGTTCGCGGTGCGTACGGCAAGCGCGCGGCGCAGGCGGGGTCGTTGAACTCGCCCGGCCGTATGCGGTTCGACTTCACCACCGCCGGCGCGGTGTCCGTCGACGTGCTCACCGAGGTCGAGGAAGAGGTCAACGAGTACCTCCAGACCGATGTTCAGGTGCAGACCTTCGTCACCACGAAGGACAAGGCGCTCGAGCTCGGCGCGGTCGCTCTCTTTGGTGAGAAATACGGCAACGACGTCCGGGTCGTCGACATGGGCGAGTACTCGCGTGAGCTGTGCGGTGGCACCCACGTCGACCGCATCGGCCAGCTCGGCCTGGTCAAATTGGTCGGTGATTCGTCGATCGGCTCCGGTGTGCACCGGGTCGAGGCGCTGGTCGGTTCGGACGCGCTCAAGTACGTCCGCAAGGAGCAGCTGCTTGTCTCGCAGCTGGCGAACACCTTCAAGGTGCCGTCCGACCAGTTGCCGTCGCGTATCGACGACGTGCTGACCCGGCTGAAGAACGCTGAAAAGGAGATCGAGCAGCTGCGCACGCAGCAGGTGCTCGGGTCCGCCGGTGCTCTCACCGACAAAGCACAGGACATCAACGGAGTCGCGGTCGTCGCCGAAAAGCTCGGCGAAGGCATCGACGCGAACGGCCTGCGTGCGCTGGCCAGTGACATCCGTGGACGGCTCGGCACGCGGGCCGGCGTGGTCGCGCTCTTCGCTCCGCAGGGCGACAAGATCAGCTTCGTGGTGGCGACGACGTCGGCTGCTCGCGACAGGGGCATCGCCGCGGGCAAGCTCGTCCCGTCGTTCGCCGAGGCCATCGGCGGCCGCGGCGGTGGCAAGCCGGACATGGCCCAGGGTGGCGGCACGAACCCCGCGGGCGCCGAGCAGGCGGTCACGTCACTGCGCGCGGCGGTCGCGAACTTTGGGTAGCCAGCGACGCCCGGATCGCCCTGGTGAGGGCGATCCGGGGCGTGGCAGGCGGCTTGGGGTGGATGTCGGATCCGTCCGGGTGGGCGTGGCTCTGAGCGATCCAGCCCCCATCCTCGCCAGCCCTTTGGTTACCCTCTCTCGTGATGAGCGCGAAGACAGTGACCTGGATCAGTTGGCAGGACTCGTCACCGAGCACGAGGTGGTCGAGGTGATCGTGGGACTGCCAAGGACACTCGCGGACCGGCAAGGGCCGGCCGCGGCTATCGCGATCGCGTATGCCGACAAGCTAGCCGGGCGCATCGCGCCGGTGCCCGTCCGGCTCGCCGACGAGCGGCTGACCACGGTCACCGCGTCGCGCATGCTTTCCCAGCGTGGGGTCAAGGGCAAGAAGCAGCGTGCTGTTGTCGACCAGGCGGCCGCTGTGGAGATTCTCCAGGCATGGCTCGACGCTGCCTCCGCTCAGCGGGCACGGGCGGGTGGGTCATGACCGAGCCTCGTGAACCGCAGAGCAGAGGCGGGCGCAGACGGCTTCGTGAGCCTGATGCCGAGCCGGAGCTGCCGCCGACCCCGCAGCCGGCCCCGACACCGCCGTCCGACCGGCGAGCACGGCCTGCGCTGCCGGGGACCTCACGGCACAGCAGACGAGTGCCGCCGCAACCGCCGGCCTCGGGACCCGGGGTTCCCCCTGCGGCTGTTCCGCCGCCACCCGGGGCACCGCCGCCGCCGCCGGTCCGGCGTCCTCCGGTGCGAGAGCCACAGGAGCCACCGTCACAGACCAGCGGCACTTTCGCGGCCGCGCCGATGCCTCCGAGGCGTCCCCATCCGGGTGACGGTTCTGTCGGCATGCCCGCACGGCGGCCAGGACCGCCGCCGCCTGGGGCGCGACGAAGGCCGCCGGTCGATCCGCCGACGGAGGTCATCCACTACGAAGACGAGTTGCCACTCGAGGACGAAGAGCTCTACGAGGACGACTACGACGAGTACGAGGACGAGTTATACGACGACGAGGACGAAGCCGCACTCGAGGAAGAGGAGCGAGCCGAGCCTGAGTACATCGAGGGTGACAGCCCGCCGCCACGCCGCGGTCGTCGCAAGAAGAAGTTGATCGGCAGGCTCGCTCTTGTCGCCATCGTGCTGCTGCTCGCCGGTGGCGTTTGGTACGGCGTGACCACGATCTTCGGGTATGACGACTTCGAAGGTGCCGGCGAAGGCGACGTGCTGGTGCAGGTCAGCGGCGGCGATTCGACGAACGCGATCGCGGGCAAACTGGAAACCGCGGGTGTGGTCGCGAGCGCGAAGGCGTTCGCGAAGGCTTCAGAGGACGTCCCGGCGGTCACCAAGGTGCAGCCGGGCTACTACCTGCTCAAGCAGAAGATGTCCGGCGCCGCGGCGGCCGAGCAGATCGTGAAGCCGGGCAGCCGGGTCGGTCAGCTCCAGATCAGGGCGGGGACGCCGTTCGACGACATCACCCAACCCGACGGCAAGGTGACCGAAGGCGTGTTCACCCTGATGTCGAAGGCGTCTTGCGCCGACATCAACGGCAAGAGCACGTGTGTTCCGGTCGACGAGCTGCGCAAGACGGTCGAAAGCATCGATCTCACGTCGATCGGGGCGCCGGGGTGGGCTGCTGCGACGGCATCGAAGGCTGAGCGGAAGATCAGCCGTCTCGAAGGTTTGATCATGCCTGGCGTCTACGACGTCAAGCCGGGCTGGACCGCGACGGAATTGCTCACCGACGTGGTCAAGATTTCGGCGTTGCAGTTGCAGACGGCCGGCCTCACGGACAAGACGGGCATCGACGGCAAGACGCCGTATCAGACGCTGGTGATCGCGTCGATCATCGAGCGCGAGGCGGTCAAGATCGACTTCGGCAAGATCTCGCGGGTGATCTACAACCGGCTTAACAAGAACATGAAGCTCGAGGTCGACTCGACCATCAACTACGTGCTCGACAAGCCGACGCTGCTGACGAAGCCGGAAGATCGGGCGAAGGCGGGTCCGTACAATACGTACGCGAACACCGGTCTGCCTCCGACGCCGATCGGGGCTCCGAGTAAGGAAGCGATCCAGGCGGCGTTGCAGCCTGCCACCGGGGATTGGCTGTTTTTCGTCAAATGCGAGAAAAGCGGTCAGTCATGTTTCGCGGTGACCAACGCCGAGCACAACAAAAACAGGGATGACGCACAGGCTCGTGGTGTCTACTAAAGCCCGCAAGGCGGCCGTTCTCGGTAAGCCGGTGGAACACTCACTGTCGCCGGTGTTGCACGGCGCTGCCTACCACGCGCTGGGGCTTGATGACTGGTCGTATGAGCGCGTCGAAATGGACGCCGAGGGACTGTCTGCGTTCGTCGGTGGTCTTGGTCCTGAGTGGACCGGGCTTTCGGTGACGATGCCCGGCAAGCGGGCCGCACTCGATTTCGCCACCGAAGTGACGAAACGGGCGTCCGCCGTCGGGGCTGCGAACACATTGGTGCGTACTGAGTCTGGTTGGCTCGCCGATTGCACCGACGTGGATGGCGTCGCCGGGGCGTTGCTTTTCGCGGGCGGGTATTCGCCGTCCGAAGGCGATGTCGGCACTGTGCTGGGCGGAGGTGGCACCGCGGCGGCGACCGTTGTCGCGTTCGCGGCGATGGGACTTTCCTCGGTACGGCTCGTTGTCCGAAATCCGGACAGAGCAGGCGAGACGACGGAAGCCGCGAGGGCCGCCGGGCTCGACGTCGATGTGCTCACCTGGTCGGAAGTGGACTTCGCGGGGTTGGCCGACTCGACCGCGGTTTTGGTCAATACCGTGCCGCCGGACGCCGTGGCCCCGCACGTCGCGGAACTGGCCGCGGTGCCGTGCCTGCTCGACGTGATCTACCACCCGTGGCCCACTCCGCTCGCTGCTGCGGTCGCCGAGAAGGGTGGACGGCTCGCGACCGGCCTGGATATGTTGCTGCATCAGGCATTCGGTCAAGTTGAGCACTTCACCGGACTGGGGGCGCCCCGTGAAGCCATGCGTGACGCC
This sequence comes from Amycolatopsis sp. NPDC059657, assembly GCF_042734395.1. NCBI lineage: Bacteria > Bacillati > Actinomycetota > Actinomycetes > Pseudonocardiales > Pseudonocardiaceae > Amycolatopsis > Amycolatopsis sp. NPDC059657. Next base: position 89,955 of record NZ_JBHWEB010000003.1, read on the forward strand.
CTGCGTGAGGCGACTGGCGGGATTTTGCCCTTGCCGCTGGCCTGAGTGCTCGATAACCTGGCGGGCTGCCTTCTGAAAGGGGAGCCATGCCCGAGCATGAGCGTGCCGTGTACTCCGAAGCCCAGGCCGATGCGATTTGGGTGGGGGAGCGGCCCAAGTTGAATTCGATTGTCAACCTTGCCGAATACGACCCGGAATGGCCACGTCTCTTCGAACGCGAAGCCGCGCGTATCCGCGGGGTCCTGGGCGACCTGGTACTGGTGCTCGAACACGTCGGTTCCACCTCCGTGCCCGGCCTCTGTGCCAAACCGATCGTCGACATTCTGCTCGTGGTGCCCGATTCGGCGGCAGAAGACCGCTACTTGCCGCAGCTGGAGGCCGCCGGCTATCGATTGGTCATCCGCGAGCCCGACTGGGAGCAGCATCGGGCGTTCAAAGGGCCGGATACGAACATCAACCTGCACGTCTACTCACCGGACAGTCGCGAAATCGAACGCTATCGACTGTTCCGCGACCGATTACGCGCACATCCCGACGAACTGGAGCTCTACGCGACGACTAAGCGGGAGCTCGCCGGCCGCACCTGGGCCTATATCCAGGACTACGCCGACGCCAAGAACGACGTCATCGACGCGATCATCGCGCGGGCTAAGGCTTAGCAAGGTCTCTGATCAGGCTCGTGACCTCCCGGCTGACCGGGCGTAGCACCCGCAGCCGGGAGAGTCCCACCAGCCTCGCGATCAGCGGCACGGTTCGCCCGATCAGCATCTTCGTACGTTTTTGGGCTGTGGAGCGGTCGTGGACCCAGAACAGCACGACCCCCATCTGGAACAGCCAGAGCAGCTCCGGCAGCTCTTCGCGCAGCTCCGGGTCGAGCTTGACGTCCGAGCCGTCGATCACCTGGTTCATGAGCCCGATCGAGGCGACCCTGGCCGCCGTGGAGTCCTCGCTGAAGGGGCTCAGCGGGGACTCCGGGTCCGCGGCGTTGACGAAGAACTGCGTGCCGAAGCGGTGATACGGCTGGGCGACGTCGAGCCAGGCGAACAAGACCCGCTTGAGGCGCTCCTCGAAGGCGGGTTCGTCGCTGAGCAGGTCGACGCAACGTTCCTGGTGGTCTCGCTGCATCTGGTCGTAGAAGCCTTGGATCAACTGCTCCTTGGAGGAGAAGTAGTAGTAGGCGTTCCCGACCGATACCCCGGCCTCCGCGGCGATCGCCCGCATGGTCGTGCGGTCGTAGCCGTTCTCGGTGAACAGCCGCATCGCGGTCCTGACGATCAGAGACCGGGTTTCGTCACTTTTGGGCACGCTCTGCACCGTATCCGCTCAGGCTCACTGTGCGCCGTAGGGCTGGGCGGGCGGCGGCGGGAAGATCGGCTGCGGCTCGGGCGTGCGTGCGCTCGTCAGGTGCCTGCGCCGGATGCCGTTGAAGACGAGCACGTTGCCCATGTGCATGGCGCCGAGCACCAGCGCGACGATGCCGAGCTTCACCGAAAGGAGTTCGAAGACGGCACGTGCGTCGTCGACCGCGCCGCGGCTGGTGAGGAAAAGCGTCACGAAGCCGAGACTGACCAGGTAGAAGCCGACGACGAGCAGTTGGTTGACGGCGTTGGCCAGCTCGGCCTTGTTCTCGAACACCTCCGCCAGGAAGGTCTTGCCGTGCTTGCTCAGTGTTCGCGCGACGACCACCGTGAGCGGGATGCTGAGCAGCAGGTAGAGCGCGTATGCCACGACTATGGGATTCATGGGCGTCTCCTCGGAATCAGATTTTGAACGTGTTCAAGATGGACTGTAGACCTAGTTTTGAACGCGTTCAAGTTTTGAGGTGTTCATCTGCCGCTCATGTCACGGGCGACGACGGTTGCGTAGGGTCGCAACGAACCTGGGAGGTTGGACAGTGAAGCGATTTCTTGCCGTCGCCGCGACGGCACTGCTGGCGACGATGGCCGTGCCAGCCTCGGCCGACGCCTTCTTGGGCGAGAACGTGCGGTTCGCGACGTTCAACGCGTCGCTGAACCGGAGCGCGGCCGGCCAGTTGCTGGCCGACCTGTCGAAGCCGGGCAACGCGCAGGCCGACGAGGTCGCCGAGGTGATCCAGCGCAACCGCCCTGACGTCATGCTGGTCAACGAGTTCGACTACGTGCCGGGCAACGCCGCGGCCGACGCCTTCCGCCGGAACTACCTCCGGATGCCGCACAACGGCGCCCGCCCGATCGACTACCCGTACGCCTACACGGCGCCGGTCAACACCGGGGTACCGACCGGCTTCGACCTCGACCACGACGGCCAGGTCGGCGGTGGCAACGACGCGCACGGGTTCGGGGTCTTCGAGGGCCAGTACGGCTTGCTCGTGTTGTCGAAGTATCCGATCGACGTGTCGCGGATACGGACGTTCCAGAAGTTCCTCTGGAAGGACATGCCCGGCGCTCTCCTTCCGGACGATCCAGCGACCCCGGCGCCGCGTGATTGGCACTCGCCGCAGGTGCTCGACGTGTTGCGGCTTTCGTCGAAATCCCACTGGGACGTGCCGCTTCGGGTCGGTGGCACGACAGTGCACTTCCTCGTTTCGCATCCGACGCCGCCCAGCTTCGATGGGCCCGAAGATCGCAATGGCACCCGCAACAACGACGAGATTCGCTTCTTTGCCGACTATGTGACCCCAGGCAAGGGTGGCTACATCTATGACGACAAGGGGCGTCGTGGTGGCCTCGGCGCGCACGAAAAGTTCGTTGTCGCCGGCGACAACAACTCCGATCCGCTGGACGGCGACAGTGTTCCCGGCGCCATTGACCGGCTGCTGCGCGCGCCGCGCGTGATTGAGACGAGGCCAGGCAGTCAGGGGGCGGTCGAAGCGGCGCGGCTGCAGGGTGGTGCGAATGTGAACCACAAGGCGAATCCGTTCTACGACACCGGCGATTTCAACGACAAGGCGCCGGGCAACCTGCGCGTCGACTACGTCCTGCCGTCACATGGTCTGGTGCCGTGGCGCGCCGAGGTGTTCTGGCCGCTCGCCGCGGACCCACTCGCCAGGCTCAACGACGCTTCGGACCATCACCTGATCCGAGTGGACGTCTTCGTCCCCCGCTGGTGACGGGTTAGCCTGTCGGACATGAAGATCGCCATCCTGGACGACTACCAGGACGTCGCACTCGGATTCGCCGATTGGGCTTCCCTGAACGCTGAAATCGAGGTGTTCACCGAGGCGTTCGGTCATGCCGACGAGGTCGCCGAGCGGCTCAAGGGCTTCGAAGTGGTCGTCGCCATGCGCGAACGGACCCGGTTTCCCGCCGAGTTGCTCGCCAGGCTGACCGATCTGAAGTTGCTCGTCAGCACTGGCCGCCGCAACGCCGCCATCGACGTTCCCGCGGCTCGTGAACTGGGCATCACGGTCTCCTCCACCGGCTACATCCCACAGCCGACCGCCGAGCACACCTGGGCCCTCATCCTCGCCGCCGCGCGGAACCTGCCCAGGGAGGTGCAGTCGATGCGTGACGGCGGCTGGCAGACGACGGTCGGCATGACGCTGCACGGCAAAACGCTCGGCCTGCTGGGGCTGGGCACGCTCGGCGCGGGCGCCGCGAAGATCGGCCAAGTCTTCGGCATGGAGACGATCGCGTGGAGCCAGAACCTGACCCAGGAGAAGGCCGAACCGCATGGCGTCACCGCGGTATCCAAAGAAGAATTGTTCAGCCGCGCTGACGTGCTTTCGATTCATCTCGTGCTCAGCGACCGCAGTCGCGGGCTTGTCGGTGCCGAAGAACTCGCTATGATGAAGAAGACCGCGATTCTCGTCAACACTTCGCGTGGTCCGATTGTTGACGAAACCGCGATGGTTGACGCGTTGCGGCGCAAAGAGATCGGTTGTGCTGCCATCGACGTTTATGACAACGAACCGTTCCCTGCCGACCACCCGCTGCGATCGCTCGAGAACACGGTGCTCACGCCGCATATAGGTTTTGTGACGCGTGAGGTTTACGAGATCTTCTACCGCGACGCCGTCGAGGACATCGCTGCCTACCAGGCTGGTGAACCTATCCGCCTGATGGAGTAAACCCTCAGCGTGGGGTGACCGGTCCAGCCGCTCAGAGCGGTGGGCCGGAGCTTGTTTACCTGGCGACAATAGGCGACAGAAGGCCGGGAAGTGCCTGTTCAGGGCGGGCGCGACCCGGCCTTTCGACGTCTGGGCGCTATCTGGGCGGCCGCTGCTGCATCATTTGCCGTCGATGCCTGTTCCGCGAGTCAGGGGGACCCATGCAGCCGGCTGTCGAAACACTCAGTGCGCGGGAACAAGATGTGCTCGAAAATCTCGCCGCGGATCGCACCGACCGTGAGATCGCGGCCAGATTGGGGATTCGTGAGCGAACGGTGCGTGCCCATGTCAGCCGGATCATCTTGAAGCTCGGGGTGGCGTCGCGCGTGGGCGCCGCGGTGGTGTTCACCGAATGGAAGATTCGCGGCTGCCTGGATGCGGCGGGAAAGTCAATGGGAGTCGAAATCATGCAGATGAAATCGCCGTGCGGTCACTGAATCGATTCTTGACGAAAACCGGAACAATGGTTGGCCGACATGCCGAGGCGGCAGCCTGCGTGCGCGCCATGGTTGTTTAGCTGAAAAACGGCCAAGGCGCGGCCATGGTCTGGGTGTTCCCAGGATCAGGACTCGGCTGGCGCTGTTCAGTCGCCGTCCGTGCGCAGGAGGTTGCGCCGGCCTCCGTCGGCGCAACCTCCTGATCTCCGGGTTGGTTCAGGGGGTGACGCGGCGGTGGTACCAGGTCCGCCGGTAGTTCGTCGGCAATGCGATCCTGCTGAGGAGGCTGGTCAGCACGCCGCCGATGATCAGCCACAGAACGGCCGCGAGGCCGTCGTTGAGCAGGATCCGGACCTTGAAGCTGTCCGGCGTGAACAGGTTCCGCAGGCCCAGCGAGACACCCTTCGACCAGTCTTCGATGAGCTGGGCGAATCCGTTGCCGGTGTTCGCCGAGCCCAGCACCAGCACGATATGGATGCCCAGCACGAGCGCGAACAGCACGCAGATCAGGTCGATGACCGCGCTCAACACCCTGATGAACGTGATTCTGCCGGACGGCCGTTCGACGATCTCGGCGCGTTCGGCCACAGGCTCTTGATATCCAGGCGTACCCGGATATCGGGGATCGGGATCTGGATAAGTCATGTATTCCAGATTCACACGAGCCGGTGGGTTCCGCAGTGTGGATGTCAGGTGAACGGTCGTGCGTCTGGTGTGCAGGTGGTGCCCGCCGGTGGTGCGTGCAGGTCGACGAAGTAGCGGACCATCGCGGCCGAAGCGCAGGCGCTGTGCACGTTGAGCGAGGTGTGGCCGAAGCTCTCGACGACCAGCAGCCTGCCGTCTCCGAGCTCATCCACTGTGGACTGGGCGTTGTGTAGCGGAGTCGCCGGGTCGTGCCTGTTGTTGATCACGAGGATCGGATTTTGCCGCTGCCGGTTCCACGGGCCCAGGTAGCGGTCGTCGTCGTGGCCGGGCCAGCCGATGCATTGCGCCATGTTGAACACCGCGCCCAGCGCGAAATACGGCACTCTGGTCTGCTCGGTGACCGCCAGGCGGTCGTATGCGGCGGGATCCTGCGGGTTTTGGCTGTCGACGCACTGGACCGCCAAATATCCCGGCGAATGGGTCGGCAGGTAGGGATCCAAGACGGGTAGGGCTGGGCCGGGCGGCGAGGCGGAGGCGAGGGTGTTCAGGGTTTCGCCGAGGCGTTTCCAGCGGCCGAACTGATAGAACGCGCTTTCGAGGTTCTTCAGGAAACCGGCCAGATTCGTGCCGCCGACCGGGCTTTTGGTCAGTCTGGCGACGATGTCGGCGAATTTCTGTCGCTGGTCGCCGGCGGCGAACGCGCAGGCCGCCTTGGCGCACTCGTCGAAGAACGCGCCGAGCTCGTCCAGCTGGGCGCGGGCGGTGTCCGCACGGACGTCGACGGGCTTGGCCTCGTCACCTGGCTTGCCGGTGGCGTTGGCGACCAGGTCGAGAGTGCCGTCCAAGGTCATCGCGCGGAGGTTCGCCGGGAATATGTTCGCGTAGGTGCCGCCGAGGTAGGTCCCGTAGGAGTAGCCGAGGAAGTTCAGCTTGGCGTCGCCGGTCGCCTGCCGGAGTAGGTCCATGTCCCTGGCGACGTTCGCCGACGAAAGGTGATCCAGCAGCTTGCCCGAACCGGCAGCGCACGCCTGGCCTGCGCGGGCGCTCGTCGCGTAGAACGTGTCGTGCTGATCAGGGCGCAGCGGTGAGCCAGTAACAGGATCTTCCGCGCCCGCGCAGTTGATCGGCGAGCTGCCGCCGATGCCGCGTGGGTCGAAGCTCACCAGGTCGAAGCGGGCGCGGAGCTCGTCGGGATAGCGCGCGCCGAATCGCATCAGCTCACTGACCCCGTCGGTGCCCGGCCCGCCGAAATTGACGAAAAGCGAGCCAATCCGATGGCCGGGATCGGTCGCGGGGAGTTTGATCACCGCGAGGTTCAGCGACGGGCCGTGCGGATCCCGGTAGCTGACCGGGACGGCCGCGGCCGCGCACTGGAACTCCTGGTGACAGGACGTCCAGTGCAGTGCTGGGACGCTTGCGCCGTTGGTGCCCATAGCGGCCGGGGCTTCGACCGCCGCCGCTACCCGTTGGGGCGAATTGGGTGACGGAGGAGGCGCGTTGCACGCGCTGACCAGCACTACGGCGAGAAGAAGCGCTCGTTTCACCTTGCTAGGTCAGCCAGCACCGCGTCGGTGTAGCCGGGCCAGACTTCGGCGGCCCACGGGCCGAACGCGCGGTCGGTGAGCGTGACACAGGCGGCTCGTACGGCCGGATCGACCCACAGGAACGTGCCGGACTGCCCGAAATGGCCGAAGGTGCCGGGTGAGCTGTTCGCGCCGGTCCAATGTGGACTCTTGTGGTCGCGCAGCTCGAAACCGAGGCCCCAGTCATTGGGCTTCTGATGACCGAATCCCGGCAGGACCCCGTTCAATCCCGGGAAGACCACGGACGTCGCCTCGGCGAGTGTCGCGGCCGCGACCAATTTGGGCGCCTGGAGCTCGACAGCGAAGGCGACCAGGTCGGTCACCGTCGAAACGGCGCCGGAAGCGGGGGAGCCGTCGAGCAGGGTGGCGCTCATCGCCAGCGGGCCGAACAGGGCTTCCGCCTGATATTCGGCGAAGGGGATGCCGGAGTGCTCGGCGATCGCGTCGGCGAGCTGCTCGAAGCCTGCGTTGGAGTAGAGACGGCGGGTGCCGGGCTCGGCCATCGGCTTGTGCGCGTCGAAAGCGAGGCCGGAGGTGTGCGAGAGCAGGTGGCGGATCGTCGAGCCCTCGGGCCCGGCCGGGGTGTCCAATTCGACGACACCCTCTTCGATGGCGATCAGCGCCGTGTACGCGGTGAGCGGCTTGGTGACCGAAGCCAGCGCGAACGGTCGTGCCGCGTCGCCGTGGCCGCCCAGCAGCTCACCATCCGCGTTCACCACCGCCGTCGCGGCGTTGTCCACGGGCCATTGGTCGATCAACCGCACACTGTCCATGCGGAAAGCCTACGAATGGGGGCCGGCCCGGTTGAGCCAGCCCCCATCCGGCAGGTCACGCGTCGAGGTCGCTGGCCACCAATTCAGCGATCGCGTCCACGGCCTCCTGGGCGCCCTCGGCGTCCTCGGCGCTGATGATCACTTCGTCGCCGTGACCGGCGGCGAGCGTCATCAGGTTGAGCACGCTGCCCGCGGCCACCGGGGTGCCGCCTGCCTTGGCGATCTGGACCGCCACGGGCTGTGCTGCGGCCGCCTTGGCGACCAGTGCGGCCGGCCTGGCGTGCAGGCCGACTTTGCTGGCCACGGTGACGCGTTTCTCCGGCATGTTCATCCCTCTCAGCTCAAAGATGTCGTCCGCTCGTGATCGTACTTTGCCGCAGCGCGGGCTAGGTACTCCTGGCGTGATCCAGACTGGACGTCGCGCTAGTGTCTTGACCTGCCAGTTTGGCTGAGTACGCGGCGAGAGTGGCGACGATCGCGTTGGCGTTTTGCCCTCATGAACTCACGGGTCTGCGTTCCACTCGCTGATCCATGTGGACGCCGTTTACGATTTCGGTGACGCTGCATTGATCGGAACGACACCGTTCGTGGTCGGTGAGCTTGGCGAACCAGCGCTGACAAGGTCGAGCCAAGATCTGCTGGTCGGGATGCAGCGCAGGTGGAACCGGCTGGCGGGTAGACATTCCATCACCTTGGGAGACGGCGGCGGAGGTAGCGCTGGGCAGTCACTGGTCCACTGGAGATATCGTGTGCGGCCGAACGTGCGGTGATCTCTGAACCAGAGCCGGTCCACTGGCGGCCGTGAGACAGTCACCAACCCCACGATCTGCTTCTTCGTCGGACCTCGACGCGATCCGCGCTAGGGCTCGGCATCGCCAGCGCTCCTGACTGTCGATCAGGTCCCGCAGTTCAGTCCGCTGATCCACTGTCAACCACGACATCCAGCACCATGTCCGGTCGGCCCGATGTAAGCAAAAGAGCAATGCGTTTCAAGGTCGAAGGCGTAAGTGGGATTTCTCGAAAAAGAGATCGCTCCAGGTCTCGCAAAGCTCAAGGTAGCGATCAGCCTCCGCTGCGCTGCGAAACTTTCCCAATAGTGTCACGATGAGGGCGTCGATATTTCGGCCCAGGTGACATATCGTACTCTCTTGAATGATCTCTTCGTTTTGTCGGATTTTAACAGCTGCGAGCAGGTCGCTATTCTTGGCGGTATCGTCGGCTATTTTTGATAGCGTTCTGAAATAAAAAGAATCAGCGCTCCCGTCGTGCTCGATTCGATCGATTTCTGTGCAGCACCACGCTACGTCGTGCCATTTTCCTTGTAGCCCCAAGCCTTGGCATGTTAGCGTGAGGCCGCGTCGGTAGTACTCGTGCGCACTCGTCCAGTCGTCGGACGTGGCAGCATTGCTCGCCAGGATGCGGAGCGATTCGCACAGTTGCACGAGCAGATTTGCGTCAGTGAAAATTGACAGAGGGTTTCGAAGGGTAAAATACAGCCATCGCGGATTTCCCGGATCAATTGCACGGGCATTTTCCAGTAATTCGAAGTTGCGCTCCGTCTTTCGCTTGGCCTGAATCACGCCTGGATCGTAGCCGTCGTGCAGGATCTCAATGTCGACGCCAACAATATCCACCTTTTCGTCTTGGTGGTTGCCGCCGCGCCTTAGGACCGGATATTCGTGCACGAGTCCTTTGTAGCGAATCTGACTGTTGGCGCGAAAGATTCTGGGAACTTCTTTTATGTGAGTGTTGTGCGCGGTGTCGTATACGGTCGGCGCAAATACTGTGGCGGAAGATGCGCCTACGTCTGTACCTGCTGCTTCGAGTGAGGATCTAAGCAGGCCGCAGTCGTGCGGAGTGAGCCATTCGTCGGCGTCCAAAAAGACGATCCAGTCGGATTCAATTGCGTCGATGGCAAGGTTCCGAGCTTCGGAGAAGGAGCCCCTCCATGGAGTTTGAAGCACGCGAAGTTCGGCTGCTTCGTACTCGGCTATAATATTGAGCGTTTCGTCACTTGACCCTGTGTCGACGACGACTACATCATCAAAGCCCTGGCCTAGGATGCTGTCGAGGCAGCGCGCTATGCAGCGCTCCTCGTTCTTTGCCAAAATCGCAATTGAGATACTGCTCATCGCTCGGGGTCTCCGGTGTTCCCGGTAGCCCGTATTGGCGTGCGCCAGGGCTGCGGTCAGTTATCGGTGCTGTTCAGGCGGAAGAGATCTTCGCGGAACAGGAGTTTCACGGTCGAGTATCCTGTTCCGCGAAGAATGAACACGTATCTACTTGCTATGTTGGCAGCGAAATACCGAGAAAAAGTAGTGACTTAACGGGAGATCGGCTTGTCGAGGGTCGACAATGAGTAGAAGTGCCCGCTTGTCTGGCGTCGGGCTATGTGCATCCGTCCCTGCGGCCCATGTCTTCAACGCCGCCAAAACAGGCGGCGTAGTAGATCGTCAAGTTGAAGATGTAGCACCTGGAGTTAAGGTTTCGCCAGTATGACTGGCCCGAGTACTCGTAGTAGTAGTCCGCGCCGCACCACTTGTTATGAGACCGCGGAACAGCATCGGGTACGGCGCAGTTTGATGCAGCCAAGCTGGTGACATCATGCGCTTGAGCTCCGCTAGCCTCTTCTGCGGCCGCTACAGGACTGCCGAATAGCACAGCCAAGCCCGCCAAAGCCGAGGCTGCGGTGACGACCTTCCGGCTTGTCCCCCTGAATCGGGCGGCCCGCTCCAAGGCCTCGGCCGGTTTATTGAGTGCGGAAGGGGTGTTTTGCGCACATAGATCTACTTCGATCTGCTTCAAGAAATCCTGACGCTTCGCGTCCATGCTTTGGAATCGCTTTCCTCCGTTGGAAGGCATGCGGATTCGACCTCCGAGGCCCCCCTATGATGACTACCCAATGGTTGGGTAGATTCCCTCAGTCAAGCTTGTTCGTTATCTCCTCCCCTGACGGAGTCTTCCATGTGCATTGAAGATCGTCAAGGCGGTACGAGTTGAGCTCGCTTTGGTGCGTGTGGCCTAGCGCTGACCCTGCCCCCATGTCCGTGATTGCGGGATGTTCACCAATTGTCCGGTTTGTGCAATCTTCAATTTTTTATTGAGCTGAGGTATTTGAATTCGGGGCGGCGGATTTGTGGGTTGTTAAGCTTTCGGCGAATTGAAAGATTTCGTTGGGCGGCTGGCTCTTCTTAATTTCTGATGTTGAGGGCGGTTCGGGCCGCGCTTTTCGATAAGAGCGACTCTGTTGATATGTTGCCGGTGAATGGCCTCGGTCGCACCTGGCGAATATGGTTCTCTTCTTTGGGAAGGCGGACTCATCGGCAGTCCAACGATAGGGATTCGGCGGGTGTTGCGTGCCGCTCGGACACGCAACACATGTCTGCTCAGCGACTGTCGCACGCGGGACAGAAATCAGGCGTGGGGGGGGGGGGGGGCGCCCCCCCCCCCCCGCGTTAGGGGGAGTGGGGGGGGCGCGGGGTCCAAAACCCCAGAAAAACCCGGGGGGGGGGGGGGGTTTGTTG
>NZ_JBHWEB010000003.1:101013-152126 GCF_042734395.1 Amycolatopsis sp. NPDC059657
CCCGGCGTCAAATAATCCGGGGGGGGCGGGGGCCCCCCCCCCCCCGCCACGCCTGATTTCGCCTTGATCGGCGAGCCGATGTCACCTTCGCCGATGACATCGGCTGGGGATGGCGCGTTTACGTCGCTGAGGTTCGTTCAAGATCTGATTCGATCGAGTCGTCCTCGCGGCCCGGGGTACGCAGATTGAACTTGGTGATGACGAATCGGAACACCACGTAGTAGATCAGTGCGTAGATGATTCCGATCGGGATCAGCCACCAGGCCCTCGATGCGGCTGCCGCGCTGGAGTTCAAGGCGAAGTCGGTTGCTCCCGCCGAGAAGAAGAAGCTCAGGTGGATATCCAGTGCGTTGCAGATCGCCAAGGACAGGCCGGTCATGACGGCGTGGAAGATGTAGAGCGGCCAGGCCACGTACATGAAGGCGAACTCGATCGGCTCCGTGATGCCGGTGAGGAATGACGTCAGCGCTGCGGCGATCATCACGCCGCCCACGACCTTCTTTTGCGACGGCCTGGCACACTGCCAGATCGCCAGAGCCGCGGCGGGCAGCGCGAACATGAAGATCGGGAAGAACCCGGTGGTGAACCCGCCCGAGTTCACGTCGTTGAGTTTGAAGAAGTTGTTGATGTCACCGCCGTCGAAGATGAACCACACCGGCACGTTGATCAGCTGGTGGAGGCCGATCGGGATGAGCAGGCGGTTCAACAGGCCGTAGACGCCGCCGCCGATGACAGTGTTCTGGGTGACCGCGTCGCCGACGGACTGGATGCCGTTGTTGACGTACTTGAACAGCAGGCCGAAGATCACGCCCAGTGCGAGCAGGACGACGGCGTTGATGATGGGGACGAACCGGCGGCCGCCGAAGAACGCCAGGTAAGCGGGCAGCTTGATGCGGTGATAGCGCTGCCACAGCAGGGCGGTCACGAGACCGACGATTACGCCGGCGAGCACGCTGTACGGCCAGTTGATGGGGTTCAGCTCGGTCGCGCCGGCTTTGTAACCGGGCACGCCCGTCAGCGGGAAGATCACCTGGATGACGCTGGTGAACACGAAGAAGCCGACTACTGCCGCGACGGCGGTCGAGCCGTCGCCCTTTCGGGCGAAGCCGACCGCGATACCGACAGCGAACAGCAGCGGCAGCCAGTTGAACAGGGCGCCGCCCGCTCCACCGAGTACCGCAGCGACCTTGTTCCAGCCCAGGCCCTTCGGCCCGAGCAGGTCGTCCTGGCCTAGCCGGAGCAGGATGCCGGCGGCCGGGAGGGTGGAGATGGGGAGCATGAGGCTGCGGCCGAAGCGCTGCAGGCCGGCGATTCCTCCGCCGCCCTTCTTCGCCCCCGTCGCGGTAGTGGAGCTCATAAGGAACCTCCGTAGTGGGAATGGTGACCGGAATCCGGGGTGTTCCGGTCCAACTGCATCGTCACCTGGTAGTGATCGCCCCGGTACCAGGAAGTCATGTCCTCCACCGGCTCGCCGTGCGAGCTGGAGACGCGGCGGAAGACCAACAAGGGGCTGCCGGTCCGCAGGCCGAGCAGGCGTGCGGTTTCGCGGTCAGCCGATTCCGCCCACACCGTCTGCCAGGCGTGGTCTGGGCGGACACCGTATGCCTGCTCGAGCTGGGAATACAGCGACTGGGTGAGATCGAGATCGAAGAACCCCGGCAGCCTGCCGGCGTGATACCAGCCGCGCTCGACGGCCAGCGGCAGCCCGTCCGCGCGGCGCAGCCGCATCAGCCGGTGCGCGGGGGTGTCCGCGCCGATGCCGAGCGCGCTGGCCGCGGGCGCCGGCGGCACCTCGGTGCTGGTGCGCAGCACCTCGGTGGTCGGCGCCATGCCACGGCGTCGCATGTCGTCGGTGAACGACATCAGGTAAAGCTGCAGCTCCATGCGCCGGGCCGCGGTGAAGGTGCCTTTGCCACGAACGCGCGACAAGAGGCCTTCCTCCACCAATTTCCCGATCGCGGAGCGTACGGTCAGGCGCGACACCTGATAGCGCTCGGCCAGCTCGCGCTCGGACGGGATCGCCGCGCCTGGCGGCAGCTCCCGCTCGACCGTGCGGCGCAGGATCTCGCGAAGCTGGGCGTGCTTCGGGGTGGGTCCTTCGATGACCCGGTCGGCCCCTGGGCTGCCGTGCGCTGCCGTGCTGATCGCCCTCACCGTCCTTTCGGGTCGGCCCGCCCGGTGGTACGTTCCGGTCTAGACCAATGTCTGATGGGGCAGGATGCTCCGCTGAGCGGACGGGTGTCAACCACCGTTATGGGTTCGTGGCCCACGGTGGCGGGCATGCGGGCAATCGGCGTAGTAATGACGCGCAAGACCTGTGTGAAAAGGAGACCGCGATGGCGGACGAACGGCCGGAAAAGATTCTCGCGGCGCTCGGTGGTGCCGGAAACATCATCGAGATCGAGGGCTGCATCACGCGCCTGCGCTGTGAGCTCCATGACGGCTCGATCATCGACGAGCCCGCGCTGAAGGCGGCGGGCGCGATGGGTGTGGTGAAACTGGGCGCGGTGGTCCAGGTGATCGTCGGGCCGGAGGCGGACACCATCGCCAGCGACATCGAGGACCTGCTGTGAGCTTGGAGATCTTGAGCCCGGTGAACGGCACCACGGTCGCGATGACCGAGGTGCCCGACCCGGTTTTCGCCGAGTCGATGGTCGGACCCGGCGTCGCCGTGCTGCCTTCCGGCGGGCGGCAGGACGCGGTCGCGCCGATCGACGGCACGGTGGTGACGCTGCACCCGCACGCGTATGTCGTCGCGGCGGCCGATGGCAAGCACGCCGTTCTGGTGCACCTCGGCATCGACACCGTCAAGCAAAAGGGTGAAGGATTCACCCTTCATGTCGTCAAAGGGGAAACGGTTCGCGCCGGCCAGCCGGTCGTCGGCTGGGACCCCGAGGCCGTGACCGCGGCGGGCTATTCCCCGGTGGTCCCGGTCGTCGCGCTCGACGCGACGGCTGACGCGCTGTCCGGGGTGGCCGCGGGCGCCGAGGTCACCGCGGGCGACCCCGTGTTCAGCTGGGGCTCCTGACCCGCACCTGGAAAGACGACTGAAGCCCCTTTGGCCGGAAAACGGCCAAAGGGGCTTCAGTCATACCGGGGATCAGGCGGTGACGACCTTGCCGCCGTCGACCTTCACTTGGACCGCCGGGAGCGGCTGATCGGCTGGGCCCTTCTTGACCGCGCCGGTGAGCGCGTCGAACAGCGAGCCGTGACAGGGGCACTTGAGTTCCGAGCCGGACGGCGCGACCGAGCAACCCTGGTGTGTGCAAATGGCGCTGAAGGCGGCGGCGGTGGTCTCGGTCGGCCGCGCGACGATGACCTGCTGGCCATCGGGCGTTTTCGCGGCGATGGCCTGGCCGACGGGGATGTCGGCGAGCGTGGCCAGCTGGCTGCCACTCGCGGCAGGTGCGGACGGGTTGCCCCCGGCGGGTGTCTTGGTGTCGGAGCCGGAACCGCAGGCGGCCAGCGCGGCCATGCCCGCGACAGTGGCTCCAGTGGACAGGACCGTACGGCGGGTGGGTAGTTCGGCAGTCATGTGTGGAGAAACGACGCTGGACACGTTTTGGTTCAATCTCGACCGGTTTTGAACCGGATCGGTGAACCTCTCGTGGGTAGAGGCGTACGGTTTCCGACGTGGCTTCGAGGAGCGGACCATGATCGCCTGGACAATGCGGATTCTGGTGGCCGCGGGGTTGCTGGGCTCCGCCTGGGTGCACTGGGTGGTGTGGGCGGACTTCATGCGCGACATCGACGTCGTCGGGCCGTTGTTCCTGGTCAACGTCGTCGCCGGGGTGGTCATCGCGATCGCCGTGCTGGCTTGGCACCACTGGCTGCCCGCGCTCGCGGCCATCGGGTTCGGCGTGGCGACGCTGGGCGCCTATGTCCTTTCGGTGACCGTTGGGTTCTTCGACGTGCAAGAACGGTTCACCACCCAGGCCGAGGTCTGGGGTGTGATCACCGAAGCGGTGTGCGTCGTGTTCGGGATCGCGCTGCTGATGGTGCGGCCTGGTCGGCGGGCGTGACCGGAGGCGCCGAAGACCAGTTGATGCGCGCCCTGCACGACGACCACGCGGGCGCGTTGTGGTCCTACGCGCTGCATTTGACCGGTGGCGACCGGACCAGGGCCGAGGACGTGGTGCAGGAGACATTGCTGCGGGCGTGGCGGCATCCTCGCGTGCTCGACCAATCGCAGGGTTCGGCGCGGGCCTGGCTGTTCACGGTGGCCAGGCGGATCGCCATCGACGGCTGGCGGGCGGCCGCGGCCCGCTCGGAGGTCAGCACGGACACTCCGCCCGAACTGTCCATCTCGGACGGTACGGAACGTGCTGTGCAAGGCTGGCTGGTCGCCGAGGCGTTGAACGAGCTTTCGTCGCGGCATCGGGAAGTGCTGGTCCTTTGCTTCTTCCAGGGCGCGTCGGTGGCGGACGCCGCCGCGCGGCTGGGAATCGCAGAGGGAACCGTCAAATCGCGCACGCACTACGCGCTGCGCGCGCTGCGGCTGGTCCTGGAAGAGAAGGGGGTGACTCAGTGACCGCGGAAGAAGACCCGTTCTTGAGTTTCGACGCCGCGTACGTGCTGGGCGCTCTGTCCCCAGAGGATCGGCAGGCTTTCGAACAACATCTGCGGACTTGTGACGATTGCGCCCGTTCGGTGCGTGAACTCGCCGGTTTGCCGGGGCTTTTGTCTCAGATCATGACACCCGAACTGACCGAAGCCGAGCCGCCACCGCCCGAATTGCTTTCTTCGGTGCTTAAGAAGACGAAACGCAGCAGGCGTCGAAGGCTGCTTGTTACGGCGGGCGCGCTTGTTACGGCTGTCGCCGCTTGTCTCGCTTTGGTCGTGGTGGTGACAACAGCATCGCCGGAGGAGCCGGTGCCCGGCGTCGCGATGACGGCGCTCGGGGCGTTCCCGGTGCAGGCGAACGTGATCGTGACCGACCAAGCGTGGGGCATGGAGCTGGAAATGACCTGCAGCTACCGCGGTGGCCGTACCAATGGCGATTACGTGCTGGTCGCCGTGCAGCGGGACGGCAAGACGGCGGAACTCGCGACCTGGCAGGCCGTACCGCAATACACGGCGAAGATCGTAATGGGTACGCCATTGCACCGTGCGGATGTGCGGGCGTTGGAAATCCGGACGAAATCGGGGCTCGCGCTGTTACGGCTGACCACCTGATCGAGCGAATTTCCGGCCGGGAATGGCTGGATTCGCCGGTTTTCGGCGGTATTCCGTCCAAACGCGGCAGACCTTCGTTGCCGTGCTCGTGAAAACGGCGGACTCTGGATCACGTGTTCTGGTTGACGATCGTCTTGTTCGCGGTCGCCGGTGGATTCGCCGGCGCCGCGGGCAGGCGTGCGCTCATCGCGGCCCGCGTGGACGTTTCGGCGTTCTTCTGCGCACTGGCCGCCGCCGTTTGCTGGGCGGTGACCGGGTGGCGGTGGTCGGCCGGGGCATGGCCTTCGTGGTGGCTGCCGGTCGCGCTGGTGGTCACGGCGTTCGCGGTTCCGCTGGCCTACGCGGACCTGGTGTCCTCGCGGCTGCCGTCGGTGCTGACGATGCCCGCGTATCCGGCGGTCACAGTCGCCGTCGGTGTCGCGGCGGCCTACGACGGCCCGCCGATCGCGGTGCGGGCCTTCGTCGGCGCGGTGATGTTCGGGGGTGCGCATTTGGCGGTGCACCTCTGCGCGCCGCGGTCGCTCGGCGCCGGTGACGTCCGGCTCGCCGGGAGTGTCGGCGGAGTGCTGGGCGCGGCGGGCTGGGCCGCGCTCGTGCTCGGCGCGCTGTGCGCGGCGGTCGTCACCGCCGCCCTGTCCTTGGCGGGGCGAAGGTGGCGCGACGGGGTCCCGTATGGCCCCGGACTGCTGCTGGGCGCCTGGCTGATCGCGGAATTCCCAGCTTGTGGAACGGGGGTGGCCATGGCCGGATGAGGGCGGACGCGGGCGAACTCGCGGGCTGTTTGTCGTCGCCATCCAGGTCGTGACAGGATCTGTCAGGTGTTGCGATGGATAACCGCAGGTGAATCGCACGGCCCCGCACTTGCCGCCGTGCTGGAGGGCATGGTGGCCGGCGTAGCGGTCACCACCGCCGACGTGACCGAACAACTGGAGCGGCGACGCCTGGGGTTCGGACGCAGTCCGCGAATGCAGTGGGAGACCGACCACATCGAGTTCACCGGTGGGGTCCGGCATGGTCTCACGCAGGGCGGACCCGTGGCGGTGCACATCGAGAACGCCGAATGGCCGAAGTGGGAAAAGGTCATGGCGGCGGACCCGGTGGATCCGGCCGAGCTGGAAGGCTTGGCGCGCAACGAGAAACTGACGCGGCCGCGGCCAGGTCACGCCGACCTGCCAGGGATGCAGAAGTACGGCTTTGACGACGCTCGCCCAGTGCTCGAGCGCGCCAGCGCCCGCGAGACCGCGTCGCGCACGGCGCTCGGCACGGTCGCCAGGGCGTACCTGCGCCAGCTTCTCGGTGTCGAGATCATCAGCCACGTCGTGTCGATCGGTGCCGCCGAAGCGCCCGAAGGGCCGCTGCCGGTGGCCTCGGACCTCGCCGCGATCGACGAGAGCCCGGTGCGCGCGTTCGGCCAGGAAGGCACCGACCTGATGGTCGCCGAGGTCGACGCCGTGCGGAAGGCGGGTGACACCGTCGGCGGCGTGATCGAGGTGATCGCCTACGGGCTGCCGCCGGGCCTCGGCTCGCATGTGCACTGGGACCGCAGGCTCGACGCCAGGCTCGCCGGCGCGCTCATGGGCGTGCAGGCGATGAAGGGTGTCGAGGTCGGCGACGGCTTCACCACCGCGCGGCGGTGGGGGAGCAAGGCGCACGACGAGATCGACCGCGGCACCGGCCCGGTCGGTGTCACGCGCCGGTCCAACCGCGCCGGTGGGCTCGAAGGCGGCATCACCAACGGCGAGCCGCTGCGCGTGCGCGTCGCGATGAAGCCGATCTCGACCGTGCCCAAGGCTCTGTCCACTGTGGATACCGCGACGGGTGAGCCCGCCGTGGCCATCCACCAGCGGTCGGACGTGTGCGCGGTGCCGCGTGCGGGTGTCGTGCTGGAGTCGGTGGTCGCGCTGATCCTCGCGGACGCCGCGCTGGAGAAGTTCGGCGGCGACTCGCTCGAGGAGAGCAAGCGCAACGCGCAGGGCTACCTGAAGGCGCTCGAGGAGCGCTGGTGAGCCCACGCGCGGTGGTCGTCGGGCCGCCGGGATCTGGCAAGAGCACCGTCGGGCCGCTGCTCGCGGCCGAGCTCGGTGTCGGGTTCCGTGACGTCGACGAAGACATCGTCACCACGGCGGGGAAGTCCATTTCGGACATTTTCGCCGAGGACGGCGAGCCGGTTTTCCGTGCGATGGAAGCCGAAGCGATCGCCGTCGCGCTCGACGAGCATGACGGTGTGCTCTCGCTCGGCGGTGGCGCGGTGCTCGCGGAAGTCACGCGGGAGCGGCTGAGCGGGCATGTCGTCGTTTTTTTGAACGTCGGCATGGCGGAGGGCGTCCAGCGCTGCGGTTTGTCCACCGCGCGGCCACTGCTGGCCGGGGTGAACCCGCGTGCGACGTACAAGGCGTTGCTCGACGCGCGGCTGCCGGTTTACCGCGAGGTGGCCACGATCGAGGTCGACACCGACCACCGCACGCCCGAGGAGATCGTCGCCGAAGTCGGGCGGCGCCTGGCGGAATCCGTTACCGAAGGAGCGCAATGACCGACCCGGTCCGTATCGAGGTCAAGACCGGTCAGCCCTATGAAGTCGTGATCGGCCGTGGTCTGCTCGGTGAGCTGACCCAGGTGCTCGGCGGCGCGTCGAAGGTGGCGCTGATCCACCCGCCGACGCTGACCGCGACCGCCGAGGCCGTCCGCGACGAGCTCATCGCCGCGGGGCTGGACGCGCATCGTGTCGAAATTCCCGACGCCGAGGACGGCAAGGCGCTGTCCGTCGCCGCTTTCTGCTGGGAAGTGCTGGGGCGCATCGGCCTCGACCGGCAGGGTGTCGTCGTCGGACTCGGCGGTGGCGCGGTGACCGACCTGGCGGGATTCGTGGCGGCGACCTGGATGCGCGGCGTGCGTTTGGTCAATGTTCCGACAACACTGCTCGGCATGGTCGACGCGGCCGTCGGCGGCAAGACCGGGATCAACACCGACGCCGGCAAGAACCTCGTCGGCGCGTTCCACGAGCCGACCGCCGTTGTGGTCGATCTGGCGACATTGGAGACCTTGCCCGCCAACGAACTCGTCGCCGGGATGGCCGAGGTCGTCAAGACCGGGTTCATCGCCGACCCGCGGATCCTCGAACTCGTCGAGGCCGACCCGAAGGCGGCTGTCGACCCGGCGGGCGACGTGTTCGCGGAGCTGGTGCGGCGGTCGATCCAGGTCAAGGCCGATGTCGTCGGCGCGGACCTGCGTGAGTCGGATCTGCGCGAAATCCTGAACTACGGGCACACGCTCGGCCACGCCATCGAACGGCGCGAAAAGTACCGGTGGCGTCATGGCGCCGCGGTCAGCGTCGGGCTGGTGTTCGCCGCCGAGCTTGCCCGTCTGGCCGGGCGGCTCGACGACGCGACCGCCGAACGGCATGCCGCGGTGCTCGAATTGCTCGGTTTGCCGACGAAATACGACGCGGACGCGCTGCCGCACCTGATCGAGACCATGAAGGGCGACAAGAAGTCGCGCTCCGGGATGCTGCGGTTCGTCGTGCTCGACGGACTCGCCAGGCCGGGCAGGCTCGAAGGCCCCGACCCGGCGCTGCTCGCCGCCGCCTACTCCGCGGTCGCCGCCGACGCCAAGCCAGGCGGGACGGTGCTGCTGTGAAGGTTTTGGTACTCAACGGACCGAATCTCGGCAGGCTCGGCAAGCGCGAGCCGTCGGTGTACGGCTCGACCACGTACGAGGATCTGGTCGCGTTGTGCGTCAAAGCGGGGGTCGACCTCGGCATCGAGGCCGATGTCCGGCAAACCGACAACGAAGCCGAAATGGTCGGCTGGCTGCACGAAGCCAGCGACAACGGAAATCCTGTCGTGCTCAACGCCGCGGCGTGGACGCACTACTCGATCGCGGTTCGCGACGCCGCTGCCCAGCTGACCGCGCCGTTGCTGGAGGTGCACATCTCGAATGTGCACAAACGTGAGGAATTCCGTCGGCACAGCGTGCTTTCCGACATCGCGACGGGCGTGATCGTCGGACTGGGCGTCGACGGATATCCGCTTGCACTGAAATGGCTGGCCGATAACGTCGCCGGATGAACGTTCCCGACCTGAAGACCGAGCGGCTCCGGCTGCGGATGATGGCCGACTCCGACACCGAGGCGCTGATCAGGGTCTTCAGTGATCCGGCGATGAGCACGTTCTTCCCTTCCGACCTGAGTGAACCCGCGAACGTGCTGGCCACGATCGCCAAGCGGCTGGCCTTCGACGGGCCGGATGGCATGGGGCACTGGGTGATCGAGCTGCTCGACGATCAGCGCACGGGGCTCGACGATCAGCGCACCGGGCTCGACGACCCGGGTGCCGGGGTCGACGAGCGGGACACGGGGCTCGAAGACCCGAGTGCCAGGGGCGACGAGCAGGACATCGGACCGGGCGATCAGAACGCCGGCCTTGACGATCCGGGTGCCGAGGGGCGCATGGGTGGCGTGGATGCCGGGGGTGGCGTGATCATCGGGATCGCGCATTTGCGGCCGTCGTGGGAACTTCCCGGCGATGTGGCGGAAATCGGCTACTCGCTCGACAGCTCGTACGGCGGGAAAGGGTTCGCCACCGAGGCGGCCGCGGCCGTGCTCGACTACGGGCTCAACGGGCTCGGGCTGCCCGCGGTGTGGGCGCTCGTGCACGAGTCCAATGTGGCCAGCCTGAATTTGGCGAAGCGTGTCGGTTTTCTGAACGTCGGGGTCGACGAGTACTACGGTGCGCCGCATCGGGTTTTGGTCGCTTTGCCGTCAAAACATGGGCGGGCGCATCACATCGAGCTGTGGACCGCCGATCTTTCAAGGGCCGAGGCGAGCTTCGGGTGGTTGCTCGGGGAACTCGGGTGGCGGGAATTCCAGCGGTGGCCCGCCGGGATCAGCTGGAAGCGGGGACACACCTACCTCGTTGTCGAACAATCGTCCGCGTTGTCGGCAGGCGAGCACGACCGGACTCGTCCCGGGCTGAACCATTTGGCCTTCCACGTCGACGCGCGGGAGCGGGTCGACGAGCTGGTGGCCGAGGCGGGGCGGCACGGGTGGCGGCCGTTGTTCACTGAGCGGTACCCCCACGCCGGTGGGCGGGATCACTTTGCCGCATACCTGGAAAACGAAGACTCGTTCGAGATTGAGCTCGTCGCAAACGATCACCCGAAAGCTGGGGGTAGCTTCCCCCAAGTGGGTTAGTCAGCCGCTACACTCGGCGATCATGAGGTTGTTTCGTCGTGGGGGACGGCGAGTCACGGTCGTGCCGGTGATCGTTCTGACCGCGGCCGCTTTGGTCGCGGGCTGTAGCGGCGAGACGGCTCAGCCGCTCGCCGAGGGCGGCAGGCAGGGTGCGATCGGCGGCGGGAAGCCAGGGCGCGCCGCCGACGTCGAACTCGCCACCGATGCTGCTCGATCGACCGGCGTGGTGGCGGCCGGTGGGGCCGACGCGGTCTACAACTACGGGCCCGCCGTCATGGCCGAGGGCGGCCGCGTCCGCATGTGGTGGTGCAGCCAGCTGGGCTCCGCGGCACCCGCGGGCGACGACATCCTGTACGCCGAGGCGCCGACGGCCGACGGGCCGTTCGCCGAACCCAAGGCCGTCTTGTCCGGCAATCCCGGGGCGTTCGACGGGGTGCACACCTGCGATCCGTCGGTGCTGCGCGTCGGCGGGACCTACTACCTCTACTACACCGGCGCCGCTGGTGATCACGCGTTCGGCAACGCGATCGGGCTCGCCACCAGCACGGATGGCGTCACTTGGACGCGCGCGAACGGCGGTGGAGCGATACTCGGCCCCGCGCGTGACGTGCATCGCGACAACGTCTACGGCGCTGGTCAGCCGTCCGTCGTCTTCCTCGACGGCTGGTACTACCTGATGTTCACCGACACGACGGGCCGCGCGGCCGGGTGGAACGGCGCAGGCCAATTCGTCATCCGCTCCCAGGATCCGGCGTTCACCAAGGGCGTCGAGGCGCTCGGCGAGCGCGGGTTCGAGCACGCGTCGGGCACCAACGCGCCACGCACCCGCTCGGTCGTCGACGGGTTCAGCGCAGACCTGATGTGGGTCGAGGCGCTCGACGCCTTCGCCATCGCGCACGAGACCTTCGAGGGCACCACGGTCACCTTCTTCGACCGCGACTTCAAGATGAGCCCGTTCCGCCCGGTGGTCATCCAGGGGCCATGGCAGGAGGGGCCCGGTCTCGTCCGCCGCCCTGACGGCCACGCGCCCTTGTCGTCGGAGAACCCGTGTGACCGGGTGCCGCTCGATGTGGTCCGCGCGACGGTCATCGGCGGCGCGAAGGCGCCGACCGACCTCAAGCACTTCGGGATCGACGTCAAGGGGATCCGCGCCTGCGCCGACCAGAAACGGGCCATGACCGTCCTCGACGGGCTGGCCGTGCCGTCGCCTTCACGGACGATGGACCTGCTGATCGGCGGGAAACTCGTGCGCGTGGATCGCCGGTCCGTCGCCGGTGCGCTGGCCACGCGGGTGCTCGACCGGCGCCCGCCGGAATTCGACAAACTGCCGGTCGCGGCGAGGCTCACGGCCTCGGCCAAGGCCGTTCAGGCGCCGGACCGGGGGATTGGTCTCGTGCTCGACGACGGCAAGCTCTGGCCGGTCGGCTCGGCCGATGTCGCCGGGATGAACGATTCGTCGGTCGAGGAGATCACCACGGCGCAGTGGGACGCCTATCCGGCGGGCTCGCGGCTCGCACGCTGAGACGACCGGCGCCGATCAGTCGGCGGAGTCGCCTTTTTCTTCCACAGTCGACGCTTTTTCGGCGGTTTTGGCCGTTTTCCTGCCGGGGGCGTCCATCCGGCCGCCGACGAACATGCCCAAACCCGCCGGGATCAGGACCATGAGCGCGGTGAACGCGGCCCCGCCCGTGAGCGCCTCACCGAGCGCGGACATGCCGGTCTGGTCGACGAACACCGCCTTGCCGATGACGGTGAGCGGTGCGGACACGACACCCGCGACCAGCGCCGCGATGAACCAGGTCCGGCCGAGGTCGGGGTGCCGCAGCCACGCGTCGACCGCGCTCCACAGCGCCGCTGCCCCGATGAGCAGCGCGACGACGATCGAGGAGCTGACCGTGCTGTCGGTCGGATGCAGCACGGCGATCTTGGCGAGAACGGTCGCGGCGGCGCCGTGCAGGACGGCCATCCCGAGTCCGCGGAGCAACCAGGCTGGCATCGTCGCAGTGTAGGCGGTGCGCACCGGCGCCGTCGGATGGTGTGGAGATCACACGGCGCCCGTCGAGCCGACGGCCGGTCCGGCCGTACTCGGCGGTCTAAGGTGGAGGTCGTGCCTGAAACCCATGCTCACCGCCGCGCCGCCCTGGGTGCCTTGATCCAAGAAGCCGGGCTCGACGCGCTGCTGGTCACCGATCTGCTGAACATCCGCTATCTGACCGGGTTCACCGGCTCGAACGCGGCGCTGCTGGTGCACGGCGCCGGCGACGAGCACACCGTGTTCTGCACCGATGGCCGCTACACCACCCAGTCCGCCGCCCAGGTCCCCGACCTCGAGCGGGTGTTGGAACGTGCCAGCGCTCTCGCGCTCGCCGCGCGTGCGGGCGAGCAGAGCCGGTACGGCCGCTCCGGGTTCGAGAGCCAGCACGTCAGCGTCGAGATGTACGACACGCTCAACGCCAAGTTCGGCGGCGAGCTCAAGCGCACGCCCGGCCTCGTCGAGCAGCTGCGGCTGGTCAAGGACGAGCAGGAGATCGACGCGCTGCGCCAGGCCTGCTCGGCGGCCGACCGCGCGCTGTCCGACCTGATCATGCACGGCGGCCTGCGCCCCGGCCGCACCGAGCAGGAGGTCGCCAGGGACCTCGAGAACCGCATGCTCGACCACGGCTCCGAGATCCGGTCCTTCGAGTCGATCGTCGCGGCCGGCGCCAATTCGGCCATCCCGCACCACCGCCCGACCGGCGCCGTGCTCGCCAAGGGTGATTTCGTGAAACTCGACTTCGGCGCGACCGTCGACGGCTACCACTCGGACATGACCCGCATGGTCGTGCTCGGCGAGCCTGCGGACTGGCAGCGGGAGATCTATGACCTCGTGTTCCGCTCGCAGGCGGCCGGTGTCGACGCCGTACTGCCCGGCGCGGAGGTCGCCGCGGTGGACAAGGCCTCGCGTGACGTGATCGCCGACGCGGGCCACGCCGAGCACTTCGCGCACGGCCTCGGCCACGGCGTCGGACTCGAGGTGCACGAGGCACCGAGCCTGGCCACGACGGGCGTCGGTACACTGTCCGCCGGTATGGCGGTCACCGTCGAGCCCGGTGTCTATCTGGCCGGCCGCGGTGGCGTGCGCATCGAGGACACGCTGGTCGTGCGGGACGGCAGGCCCGAACTCCTCACCCTGAGCACCAAAGAACTCGTGGTCGTCTAACGCGGCCCGGAACTACACACAGGAGCATCAACCCGTGGCCACCACCAACGACCTGAAGAACGGTCTGGTCCTCAAGCTCGACAACCAGCTGTGGAGCGTCATCGCGTTCCAGCACGTCAAGCCCGGCAAGGGCGGCGCATTCGTGCGCACCACCCTCAAGCACGTGCTGACCGGCAAGGTCGTCGACAAGACGTTCAACGCCGGCACCAAGGTGGAGACCGCGACCGTCGACCGCCGCAACATGTCCTACCTCTACAAGGAGGGTGAGGACTTCGTCTTCATGGACCTGGAGACCTACGACCAGATCACCGTGCTCAAGGAGGTCGTCGGCGACAACGCCAACTACCTGCTGGAGAACACCGAGGTCCAGGTCGCGGTGCACGAGGGTGCCCCGCTCTACATCGAGCTGCCGACCTCCATCGAGATCGAGGTCAAGCACACCGACCCCGGCCTGCAGGGCGACCGCTCCACCGGCGGCACCAAGCCGGCCACGCTGGTCACCGGCGCCGAGATCCAGGTACCGCTGTTCCTGACCACCGGCGAGATCATCAAGGTCGACACCCGTGACGGGCGCTACCTCGGCCGCGTTTCCAGCTGATGGCCGATTCGAAGCCGGCCAAGCACCCCCAGCGCGGTGGCCCGATCAGCCGCCGCCAGGCCCGTAAACGCGCGGTCGAGATGCTGTACGAGGCCGCTCAGCGCGACGCCGACGCGGTGACGCTGCTCGCGGGCCGGGTCGGTTCGACCGACGTCGACCCGATCGCGGACTACACGATCGCGCTGGTCGAGGGGGTCACCGCCCGGCGCGAGGCGATCGACGAGCTGCTCGCCGAGCACGCGCAGGGCTGGACGATCGACCGCATGCCGCCGGTGGACCTGGCGGTGCTGCGCGTCGGCGTCTGGGAACTGCTGTGGGCCGAGGACGTGCCGGACCCGGTGGCCATCGACGAGGCCGTCGGGCTGGCGAAGGAACTGTCCACGGACGACTCGCCGCGGTTCGTCAACGGCGTGCTCGGCCGCATCGGCACGATCGCCGACCGGCTGCGAGCAGTGCTTTAAGAAGCTTTGAGAAGCGGTTGTTTCGTGAGCGTTTTCGGTCCCCAAACCGAAAACGCTCACGAACCACCTACCTGGTACTGCAGGGGAGCGGTTCAGTCCTCTTTGGACGGGCGAGCCTCTGGCGGCAGCACACCCCAGTCGATCAGCTGCTCGGTCAGTTCCCCAGGGGTCATGTCATAGATGATCGCCAGCGAGCGCAGGTCCTCGGTGCGGATCGAGAGCACCTTGCCGTTGTAGTCGCCGCGCTGGCTCTGGATGGTGGCCGCGTACCGCGCGAGCGGACCGACCTTTTCGGCCGGGAGCTGCTGGAGCCGCTCCAGGTTGATGACGATCTTGGTGGCGGGCTCGGCACCGGACGGAACGCGGCCCTCCGGCAGCAGCTCCACCACGGGGACCCCGTAGAAGTCGGCCAGCTCGGCCAGCTTCTGGACGGTCACGGCGCGGTCGCCGCGCTCGTACGAGCCCACGACGACGGCCTTCCAGCGCCCGCCGGACTTCTGCTCGACCCCGTGCAGGGACAGGCCCTGCTGCTGGCGGATCCCGCGGAGCTTGGCCCCGAGCGCCTTGGCGTAATCGCCCATGTGGTTGTTCTCCGTTTCCTCACAACCCCCCGGGCGGCGGACGACCGCTCAGGGGACTCCTTGAGTCGAATACTCAGAGTAATGGTTACGCATTGTTGTCATCAGGTCAAGCAGATCATCGTCCGACCTTTGGCAGATGCAAGTGACACCACCCGTAAGGCTGAGTGTCCGCTGCTGCTAGTGTCGTCTCGATTTCCTAGCCAAGCAGGGAATCGACGTCCTTTAAGGACCCGTCCAGAGAGGCGGGGAAGGAGGTCCGCCTTGGCGCCACGTACCCGTGGCGCGGCGGAACCGGTCGGTGAGCGGGAGCTGCTCTCCTCCGGCGATGTCGCGCGCACGATCGCCCGAATGGCCCATCAGGTCATCGAGAAGACCGCACTCGGTGCGGCTTCCGCCTCGGTGCCCGTTCTGCTCGGTATCCCCACCAGGGGGACACCGCTGGCCGAACGGCTCGCCGAGCGCATCGAAGAATTTTCCGGCGTCCGCCCGCCCACCGGGGCGCTCGACGTGACGCTGTATCGCGACGATCTCCGTCGCAAACCCACCAGGGCTCTCGAACATTCTCAGCTGCCGCCCACCGGCATCGAGGACCGTGTCGTCGTGCTCGTCGACGACGTGCTGTTCTCCGGCCGGACCATTCGCGCCGCGCTCGACGCGCTGCGGGACATCGGCAGGCCACGCTCGGTCCAGCTCGCGGTCCTCGTCGACCGCGGGCACCGCGAGCTGCCCATCAGGGCGGACTATGTCGGCAAGAACGTGCCCACCTCGCGCGCCGAGGACGTCGCCGTGCTGCTGTCCGAAGTGGACGGCCGGGACGCCGTGCTGCTGCGCAGTAATCCCCAGAGCGATCCCCAGGGAGAAACCGAATGAAGCACCTGCTCGCCACCGACGGGCTGGACCCGGCGTTCGCGACAGCCGTGCTCGACACCGCCGACGAGTTGAAGCACACCCTGCTCGGGCGTGAGGTACGCAAGCTCCCGACGCTGCGCGGGCGCACGGTCATCTCGATGTTCTACGAGAACTCCACCCGCACCAGGGTTTCCTTCGAAATCGCCGGCAAGTGGATGAGCGCCGACGTGATCAACGTCTCGGCGTCCAGCTCCTCGGTGAACAAGGGCGAGTCCCTGCGCGACACCGCGTTGACGCTGGCCGCGGCGGGCGCGGACTGCCTGATCGTGCGGCACCCGGCCTCCGGCGCCGCCCAGCGCCTGGCCGGCTGGCTCTCCCATGTCGGCACGGCCGTGGTCAACGCGGGCGACGGCACGCACGAGCACCCCACCCAGGCGCTGCTCGACGCCGCCACCCTGCGCGAACGGCTCGGCTCGGTCGAGGGCCGCCGGATCGCGATCGTCGGCGACGTCCTGCACAGCCGGGTCGCCCGCTCGAACATCCACCTGCTGGCCGCGCTCGGCGCCGAAGTGGTGCTCGTCGCACCGCCGACGCTGCTGCCGGTCGGTGTCGAAAGCCTGCCCGTCACCGTTTCGCACGAACTCGACGCGGAACTGCCCACAGTCGACGCGGTGATGATGCTTCGCGTCCAAGCCGAGCGGATGGTTGGCGGGGGCCCTGGGCAGAGTTTCTTCCCGTCGGCGCGCGAGTACTCGATCTCTTACGGGCTCAACGAGAAACGCCTCAACCTGCTGCCGGAGCACGCCGTCGTGCTCCACCCCGGGCCCATGCTGCGCGGGATGGAAATCGCCTCGGCCGTCGCCGATTCACCGGCTTCGGCCATCACAGAACAGGTCCGCAACGGGGTGCACGTCCGGATGGCCGTGCTCTACCACCTGCTGGCCGGAGAAGGAGTCGCCGCGTGACCGCCGTGTTGATCAAGGGAGCCAAGCTCTACGGAGAAGGCGACCCGGTCGACGTGCTCATCGAAGACGGCGTCATCGCGCGGATCGGCACGATCGAAGCCGCCGGAGCCGAAGTGATCGAGGCCGGCGGCCAGGTGCTGCTGCCCGGTTTCGTCGACCTGCACACCCACCTGCGTGAACCCGGCCGCGAGGACACCGAGACGATCGCGTCCGGCTCCGCGGCGGCCGCGCTCGGCGGGTACACCGCCGTGTTCGCCATGGCCAACACCGATCCGGTCGCCGACAACGCGGTGATCGTCGAACACGTCCACCAGCGTGGCCGCGAGGTCGGTCTGGTCGATGTGCACCCGGTCGGCGCGGTCACCGTCGGGCTCAAGGGCGAGAAACTCGCCGAATTGGGCACGATGGCCAAATCCAAGGCGAACGTCCGCGTCTTTTCCGACGACGGCCTCTGCGTCGCGGACCCGCTGCTGATGCGCCGCGCGCTGGAGTACACCAACGCGCTCGGCGCGGTCATCGCCCAGCACGCCGAGGAACCCCGGCTGACCGTCGGCGCGCAGGCGCACGAGGGGGAGCGGGCGTCGCGGCTGGGTTACACCGGCTGGCCCGCTTCGGCCGAAGAGTCCATTGTGGCCAGGGACTGCCTGCTCGCCGAGCACGCCAAGGCGCGCCTGCACGTCTGTCACGTGTCCACTTCGGGCACCACCGACGTGCTGCGCTGGGCGAAGGCGCGCGGCACCAAGGTCTCGGCCGAGGTGACGCCGCACCACCTGCTGCTCACCGACTCCCGGCTGGCGACCTACGACCCGATCAACAAGGTCAACCCGCCGCTGCGCACCGAGTCCGATGTGGAGAAGCTGCGCGCCGCGCTGGCCGACGGCACCATCGACTGCGTCGCCACCGACCACGCCCCGCACGCCGTGCAGGACAAGGACTGCGAGTGGTCCGCCGCCCGCCCCGGCATGCTCGGCCTGCAGACCGCGCTGTCCATCGTGGCCGAGACCATGGTCCGCACCGGGCTGCTCGACTGGCGCGGCGTCGCCCGCGTGATGAGCGAACGGCCGGCCGAGATCGGCGGGCTGACCGACCACGGCCGCCCGATCGCGGTCGGCGAGCCCGCGAACCTGACGCTGGTCGACCCGGACGCCGAGTGGACGGTCAGCGGCCGTGAGCTCGCCAGCATCGCCGCGAACACCCCGTACGAGGGAATGCGGCTGCCCGGCGTGGTGACCGTCACCCTGCTGCGCGGGCGGATCACCGCGCGGGAAGGGAAAATCGGCTGATGGACCGTTTACTCCTGACGCTGGCGATCGCCGTCTTCTTCCTGCTGTGCTGCTGGGCGATGTGGCGCGGCTGGAAGCGCAAGGCGCGTACCCAGAGCGTCCAGGTGCCGGTCTTCGCCGACATCCCCGACGATCTCGGCGAGCCGAAGCTCGAAGACTCAGGCCTCTACGTCAGCACCACCACCGCCGGGAACTGGCAGGACCGCATCGTCACCCGCGGCGCGGGCGTCCGGTCCAACGCCACCTGGCGCCTGTACGACTCGGGTGTCGCGATCGAACGTGATGGCGCCCAGGACTTCTGGATCCCCGCCGAGGCGATCACCGGAGCCAAGCTGTCGGGCGCCATCGCCGGGAAGGTGATGGGCATGGACGGCCTCCTCGTCCTCACCTGGCTGGCAGGCGACGTGCCGCTCGACACCGGCTTCCGCGGCGACCCCGACGTCTATCCACAGTGGATCGAAGCGATCCACGCGAAGAGTGAAGGAAGTGCCCAGTGACAACCAGGACCCCTGCCGCGCTCGTTCTCGAAGACGGCCGGGTCTTCCGCGGCGCGGCCTACGGCGCACGCGGCACGACACTCGGCGAGGCGGTGTTCTGCACCGGGATGACCGGCTACCAGGAGACGCTGACCGACCCGTCGTACCACCGCCAGATCGTGGTGCAGACCGCGCCGCAGATCGGCAACACCGGCTGGAACGACGAGGACGACGAGTCCGACCGCATCTGGGTCGCCGGGTACGTCGTCCGCGACCCCGCGCGCACCCCGTCGAACTGGCGCTCGCTGCGCTCACTCGACGACGAGCTCGCCAACCAGGGCATCGTCGGTATCTCCGAAGTGGACACTCGCACGCTCACCCGCCATCTGCGTGAGCACGGCGCCATGCGCGCCGGCGTGTTCTCCGGCGACGCGCTGCGCGAAGACCAGGCGATGCTCGACGAGGTGCTCGCCAGCCCACAGATGAAGGGCGCAGACCTCGCGGGCCAGGTCACCGCCAAACAGCCCTATGTCGTGGCCGCGCAAGGCGAACGCCTCTACCGCGTCGCCGCGCTGGATCTGGGCATCAAGGCGAACACGCCGCGGATGATGAGCCAGCGGGGCATCGAGGTCCACGTGCTGCCGTCCACGAGCACCATCGAGGACGTCCTCGCGATCGAGGCCGACGGGGTGTTCCTGTCCAACGGCCCCGGCGACCCGGCGACCACCGCGCACGCGACCGAGCTCACGAAAGCCGTGCTGCAGCGGGAAATCCCGCTGTTCGGCATCTGCTTCGGCAACCAGATCCTCGGCCGCGCGCTGGGGATGGGGACGTACAAGATGCGGTACGGCCACCGCGGCATCAACATCCCGGTGATCGACGTGGCCACCGGCCGCGTCGCGATCACCGCGCAGAACCACGGGTTCGCGCTCGAAGGCGAGCCCGGCAAGCCGTTCGAAACCCCGTTCGGCTCGGCCCAGGTCAGCCACTACTGCCCGAACGACGGCTGCGTCGAAGGCCTGCGCCTCGCCGACGTGCCCGCGTTCTCGGTGCAGTACCACCCCGAAGCGGCGGCGGGCCCGCACGACGCGGCGCCGCTGTTCGACGAGTTCACCAGCTTGATGGAGAAGGCCAAGTAAATGCCAAAAAGGACTGACATCGAGCACGTGCTCGTCATCGGCTCCGGCCCGATCGTGATCGGGCAGGCCGCCGAGTTCGACTACTCCGGCACCCAGGCCTGCCGCGTGCTGCGCGAAGAGGGCCTGCGGGTCAGCCTGGTCAACTCCAACCCGGCCACGATCATGACCGACCCGGAGTTCGCCGACGCCACCTACATCGAGCCGGTCACCCCGGACTTCGTCGAGAAGGTCATCGCCGAGGAGCGTCCCGACGCGATCCTCGCGACGCTCGGCGGGCAGACCGCGCTGAACTGCGCCGTCGCGCTGCACGAGCGTGGCGTGCTCGACAAGTACGGCGTCGAGCTGATCGGCGCCGACATCGACGCGATCCAGCGCGGCGAGGACCGGCAGAAGTTCAAGAACATCGTCGCCGACATCGGTGCCGAGACCCCGCGCAGCCGCGTCTGCAACACGATGGACGAGGTCCGCGCGACCGTCGCCGAGCTCGGCCTGCCGGTGGTCATCCGGCCGTCGTTCACCATGGGCGGCCTCGGCTCCGGCCTGGCGTACACGCACGAGGAGCTCGAGCGGCTCGCGTCGACCGGGCTCACCGAGTCCCCGGTCACCGAGGTGCTCATCGAGGAGAGCGTGCTCGGCTGGAAGGAGTACGAGCTCGAGCTGATGCGCGACAAGCACGACAACGTGGTCGTCGTCTGCTCGATCGAGAACATCGACGCGATGGGCGTGCACACCGGCGACTCGGTCACCGTCGCGCCGACCATGACGCTCACCGACCGCGAGTACCAGGTCATGCGGGACGTCGGCATCGACGTGCTGCGCGCGGTCGGCGTCGACACCGGTGGCTGCAACATCCAGTTCGCCATCAACCCGCGTGACGGCCGGATGGTCGTCATCGAGATGAACCCGCGCGTGTCCAGGTCCAGTGCGCTGGCTTCGAAGGCGACCGGTTTCCCGATCGCCAAGATCGCCGCGAAGCTCGCCATCGGCTACACGCTCGACGAGATCACCAACGACATCACCGGCGAGACCCCGGCGGCCTTCGAACCGACGCTGGACTACGTGGTCGTCAAGGTGCCGCGGTTCGCCTTCGAGAAGTTCCCCGGCGCGGACCCGACGCTGACCACGACCATGAAGAGCGTCGGCGAGGCGATGTCGTTCGGCCGCAGCTTCCCCGAGGCGCTCGGCAAGGCGATGCGGTCGATCGACACCAAGGCCACCGGCTTCTGGACGCAGCCGGACCCGGAAGGCGCGACGCGCGAGAACACGCTCGAAGCACTGCGCGTGCCGCACGAAGGCCGCCTGTACGAGGTCGAGCGCGCGCTCCGGCTCGGCGCGACCGTCGAAGAGGTCCACCAGGCCAGCGGCATCGACCCGTGGTTCATCGACCAGATCGGCCTGATCCTCGAGGTCGGCACCGAGGTCCGCGACGCGCCCGTGCTGGACGAGCCGCTGTTGCGGCGCGCCAAGCGCACCGGCCTGTCCGACCGGCAGATCGCCTCGCTGCGCCCGGAGCTGGCCGGCGAGGACGGCGTCCGCGCGCTGCGGCACCGGCTCGGCGTCCGGCCGGTCTTCAAGACCGTCGACACCTGCGCGGCCGAGTTCGCGGCCACCACGCCGTACCACTACTCGGCCTACGAGACCGACCCCGCGGCCGAGTCCGAGGTCGCGAAGCAGACGGTGAAGCCCAAGGTCCTCATCCTCGGTTCGGGCCCGAACCGGATCGGGCAGGGCATCGAATTCGACTACTCGTGCGTGCACGCCGCACTCGCGCTGCGCGAGGCCGGGTTCGAAGCCGTGATGGTCAACTGCAACCCCGAAACCGTATCGACCGACTACGACACTTCTGACCGTCTCTACTTCGAGCCGCTCTCGTTCGAGGACGTTCTCGAGGTCGTGCACGCCGAGCAGGAGTCCGGCACGGTCGCCGGTGTCATCGTCCAGCTCGGCGGCCAGACCCCGCTGAGCCTGGCCCAGCGGCTCGCCGACGCGGGCGTCCC
Organism: Amycolatopsis sp. NPDC059657; assembly: GCF_042734395.1. Classification (NCBI taxonomy): domain Bacteria; kingdom Bacillati; phylum Actinomycetota; class Actinomycetes; order Pseudonocardiales; family Pseudonocardiaceae; genus Amycolatopsis; species Amycolatopsis sp. NPDC059657. The sequence goes on from NZ_JBHWEB010000003.1 coordinate 122,925, forward strand.
GGTGGTCGGCACCCCGCCGGAGGCCATCCACCTGGCCGAGGACCGCGGCGCGTTCGGCGAGGTCCTCACCGACGCCGGGCTGCCCGCGCCGAAGTACGGCACCGCGACCTCGTTCGACGGCGCCAAGCGCATCGCCGACCGCATCGGCTACCCGGTGCTCGTGCGGCCTTCGTACGTGCTCGGCGGCCGCGGCATGGAGATCGTGTACGACGAGGAGTCGCTCGCCGGCTACATCAAGCGCGCGACCGACGTCTCGCCGGAGCACCCGGTGCTGGTCGACCGGTTCCTCGACGACGCCATCGAGATCGACGTCGACGCGCTGTTCGACGGCGAAGAGCTGTTCCTCGGCGGCGTGATGGAGCACATCGAGGAGGCCGGCATCCACTCCGGCGACTCTTCCTGTGCCCTTCCGCCGATCACGCTCGGCCGCACGGACCTGGACGCGGTCCGCCGCTCCACCGAGGCGATCGCGCGCGGCGTCGGCGTGCGCGGGCTGCTGAACGTGCAGTACGCGCTCAAGGACGACATCCTCTACGTGCTCGAAGCCAACCCGCGCGCGTCGCGGACGGTGCCGTTCGTGTCCAAGGCGACGGCCGTGCCGCTCGCCAAGGCCGCGGCGCTGATCATGACCGGCACCAGCATCAAGGACCTGCGCACGTCCGGGGTGCTGCCCGCCGAGGGGGACGGCGGCCACATGCCCGCCGACTCGCCGGTCGCGGTCAAGGAGGCCGTGCTGCCGTTCCACCGGTTCCGCACACCGGAAGGCCACGGCGTCGACTCGCTGCTCAGCCCGGAGATGAAGTCCACGGGCGAGGTCATGGGCGTCGACGTGTCCTTCGGCAAGGCGTTCGCCAAGTCGCAGGCCGCCGCGTACGGATCGTTGCCGCTGAGCGGAAAGGTCTTCGTCTCGGTGGCGAACCGCGACAAGCGCTCGCTGGTGTTCCCGGTGAAGCGCCTCGCCGACCTCGGGTTTGAGATCCTCGCCACGTCCGGCACCGGGGAAGTGCTGCGCCGCAACGGAATCCCGTGCACCGTGGTGCGCAAGCACTCCGAGGGCAGCACCGAGACCGAGCCCAACATCGTGGAGATGATCCGCGACGGCGGCGTCGACATGGTCATCAACACCCCGTACGGCAACAGCGGCCCGCGCATCGACGGCTACGAGATCCGCACCGCCGCCGTCGCCCGCGACATCCCCTGCATCACCACGATCCAGGGCGCCGCGGCCGCCGTGCACGGCATCGAGGCGCTGATCCGGGGCGACATCGGGGTCCGGTCACTGCAGAACCTGCAGGCCGCGCTGCGCGCGAAGTCGTGAAACACCTCCGAGAGGGCTGGGCCAAGTGAGTGAAAAGTTCGGGAAACGGCTGGCCGACGCGGTGGCCGCGCGGGGGCCGTTGTGCGCCGGGATCGACCCGCATCCGGGGCTGATCGAGGCGTGGGGACTCCCGGTTGATCCATCCGGCCTAGAGCGTTTCGCACTGGGAGCGACCGAAATACTGGCCGCGGAGGCCGCGATCATCAAGCCCCAGTCGGCGTTTTTCGAGGCATTCGGTGCCCAGGGGATCGCCGTGCTGGAGCGGGTGATCGAGACCGCTCAGGCGGCGGGCGCGCTCGTGCTGCTGGACGTCAAACGGGGCGACATCGGGTCGACCATGGGTGCCTACACGACCGCTTACGTGGCCGGCCGGACAGCGCTCACGGCCGACGCGATCACCGTCTCGCCGTACCTCGGATTCGGCTCGCTGAAGCCGGCGATCGACACCGCGCGGGCGAATGGGCGCGGCGTGTTCGTGCTCGCGCGAACGTCCAATCCGGAGGCTCACGCGTTGCAGAACGCGTTGCTGCCCAACGGAAAGACCGTCGCTCAGGGAATCGTCGACGCGGCCGCTGAGTGCAACGAGGGCGCGTCGCCGTACGGGGATGTGGGTGTTGTCGTCGGCGCGACCATCGGGGCCGGAGAACTCGATCTGGGGGCGTTGAACGGCCCGATCCTCGCGCCCGGTTTCGGCGCGCAGGGCGCGACCGCCGACGACCTCCGCAAGCTCTTCGGGGACGACCTGAAAGGCGTGCTCGCGGCCTCGTCACGGGACATCCTCAAGCACGGTCCCGACCCGGCCGGACTGCGCGACGCGGTGCGCCGCACCCGTGACTCCCTGCGGCCACCGGGGTGAACGGCGGCTGACCCCGTTCTTGGCTCGGGGTGAACAACCCCTGGAAAACAGCCAATAGCAGGTCCGCGAATCGGCTGTTACCAGCCACCCCCACATTGTGGCGGAAGGTCGCGGGTGGGTACCGTCGCGTCACCCACCCAGATTTGAGAACTACCGGAGGAAAACGTGGCACTTCCCCAGCTGACAGAGGAACAGCGTGCTGCGGCACTGGAGAAGGCCGCTGCCGCTCGGAAGATCCGTGCGGAGCTGAAGGAGCGCCTGAAGCGAGGCGGCACCACTCTGGTCAAGGTGCTGGAAGACGCTGCCGAGAACGAGGTTCTCGGCAAGATGAAGGTCTCCGCTCTGCTCGAGGCTCTTCCCGGTGTCGGCAAGGTCCGCGCACAGCAGACCATGGAACGCCTGGAGATCGCACCCAGCCGTCGTCTCCGCGGCCTCGGCGACCGGCAGCGCAAGGCGCTGCTGGCCGAGTTCAGCGGCGAGTGAACAGCCGGGCAAACGGCAGCGGTGAGCCGGTGACGGGGGAAGTTCCCCGGCACCGGCTCACGGTCGTATCAGGGCCGTCGGGTGTCGGGAAGTCGAGCGTCGTCGGTGAACTGCGGCGGCTGCGGCCGGACATCTTCTACAGCGTCTCGGTGACCACCAGGAAGCCGAGGCCGGGTGAAGTGGACGGCGAGCACTACCACTTCATCGACAGAGCCGCCTTCGACGCGATGGTGGCGAAGGGTGAACTGCTCGAACACGCCGAGTTCACCGGCAACTGCTACGGCACCCCGCGTGCCGCGGTGGAACGGGCGTTGGCCGAGGGCCGCCCGGCCGTGCTGGAGATCGAACTCCAGGGCGCCAGGCAGGTCAGGGCCGCTATGCCCCAGGCCAGGCTGGTGATGCTGATGCCGCCGTCCTGGGAAGAACTGGTCGGCAGGCTGACCGGCCGCGGCACCGAAGCGGAGGCCGCCGTGCAGGCGCGACTGGCCGAGGCGGAGCGGGAACTGGCCGCCGCGGGCGAGTTCGACGAGCGTGTCGTGAACGCCGAGGTGAGGGCCGCCGCCGAGCAGTTGCTAGACTTGATTGTCGGTAAAGATTCTTGACACAGATTTCAGGAGCTGCGCGAGTGACCACGACGCTGGGTGCCTACGGCGAGGAACTTGAAGGCATCACCAACCCGCCGATCGACGACCTGCTCGAGAAGGTCAGCTCCAAGTACGCGCTGGCGATCTACGCCGCCAAGCGCGCCCGTCAGATCAACGACTACTACGCCCAGCTCGGCGAAGGCCTGCTGGAGTACGTCGGTCCGCTGGTCGAGCCGGGCCCGCGCGAGAAGCCGCTGTCGATCGCGCTGCGCGAGATCCACGCCGGACTGCTCGAGCACACCGAGGGTGAGTAAGCCCCGAGTCGTACTCGGTGTAGGTGGCGGTATCGCCGCCTACAAAGCGTGTGAGGTGCTGCGCGGGCTGACCGAATCCGGTCATGACGTCCGCGTGGTCCCCACCGAAGCCGCGCTGAACTTCGTCGGCGCGGCGACCTTCGAAGCGCTCTCCGGGCACCCGGTGCACACCGGCGTGTTCACCGAGGTGCCCGAAGTGCAGCACGTGCGGGTCGGCAAGGAAGCCGACCTCGTGCTCATCGTGCCCGCCACGGCCAATCTGCTGGCGAAGGCGGCACACGGCATCGCCGACGACCTGCTGACCAACACCCTGCTCACCGCGCGGTGCCCGGTCGCCTTCTTCCCGGCGATGCACACCGAGATGTGGGAACACCCCGCCACCCAGGACAACGTCGCGCTGCTGCGGAAGCGTGGCGCCGTCGTCACCGAGCCCGCCGCCGGTCGCCTGACCGGCAAGGACACGGGCAAGGGCAGGCTGGCGGATCCCCAGGAGATCATCGACCTGGCCAAGCTGCTGCTGGCCGAGCCGCACGCGCTGCCCCGCGACCTCGAAGGCGTCCGGGTGGCGATTTCGGCCGGTGGCACGCGTGAGCCGCTCGACCCGGTCCGCTATCTGGGCAACCGGTCTTCCGGCAAGCAGGGTTACGCGCTGGCCCGCGTGGCCGCCCAGCGTGGCGCCGAGGTCACCCTCGTCGCCGCGCACACGGTCGAACTGCCCGAGCCCGCCGGCGTCACCGTCGTCAAGGTTTCGACGGCCGAAGAGCTGCGCGTCGCCATGCACGAGGCCGCCAAGCCCGCCGAAATCGTCGTGATGGCCGCCGCGGTGGCCGATTTCCGGCCTGCCAGCGTCTCCGGTGCCAAGATCAAGAAGTCCGATGACCAGCCGGATCCGGTCATCACGCTGGACCGCAACGCCGACATCCTCGCCGAGCTGGTGACGGACAGGGCGCCGGGCCGGATCGTGGTCGGATTCGCCGCCGAAACCGGCGACGAGCACGGCTCCGTGCTCGACCACGCGCGGGCGAAACTCCGCCGCAAGGGCTGTGACCTGCTGGTCGTCAACGCCGTCGGCGACGGCAAGGCGTTCGAGGTCGAGGACAACGCCGGCTGGCTGCTCGCCTCGGACGGAACGGAACGACCTATCCCATTCGGGTCGAAATCGCAACTGGGTGTCGCAGTGTGGGACGCCGTTGTGGGCTTGCTCAAGCGTTGAGTGTGGCTTTAGCCGCGGTAAGTACCCTGATGGGGTTAAGAAGACGACGAAGAGGGATGTGACGAACGCCGTGACCGCGTCCAACAGCAGGTTGTTCACCTCGGAGTCGGTGACCGAGGGCCACCCCGACAAGATCTGTGACGCGATCAGCGACTCGATCCTCGACGGACTGCTCGCGAAGGACCCGCGCAGCCGCGTCGCGGTGGAAACGCTGATCACCACGGGCCAGGTCCACGTCGCCGGTGAGGTGACGACGGAGGCCTACGCCGACATCCCCACGATCGTGCGCGATGTCATCCTCAAGATCGGCTACGACTCGTCGGCCAAGGGCTTCGACGGGAACTCCTGCGGGGTCAACGTCGCGATCGGCTCGCAGTCGCCGGACATCGCGCAGGGCGTCGACACCGCGTACGAGTCGCGGGTCGAATCCGACGAAGACGAGATCAACCGCCAGGGCGCGGGCGACCAGGGCCTGATGTTCGGCTACGCCTGCTCCGACACGCCTGAGCTGATGCCGCTGCCGATCGCGCTGGCGCACCGCCTGTCGCAGCGGCTGACCCGCGTGCGCAAGGACGGCGTGCTGCCGTACCTGCGCCCGGACGGCAAGACCCAGGTGACCATCGAATACGCCGGTGACCAGCCGGTCCGCCTCGACACCGTGGTCGTTTCGACGCAGCACGCCGACGGGATCGACCTCGAGTCGATGCTCGGCGTCGACGTCCGCGAGCACGTCGTGCAGCCGGAGATCGACGGGCTGGACATCGACACCTCGAACGTGCGGCTGCTGGTGAACCCGACCGGCCGCTTCGTCATCGGCGGGCCGATGGGTGACGCCGGGCTGACCGGACGCAAGATCATCGTCGACACCTACGGCGGCATGGCCCGCCACGGTGGTGGCGCGTTCTCGGGCAAGGACCCGTCCAAGGTCGACCGCTCCGCCGCGTACGCGATGCGCTGGGTCGCGAAGAACGTCGTCGCCGCGGGGCTCGCCTCGCGCGTCGAGGTGCAGGTCGCGTACGCGATCGGCAAGGCTTCGCCGGTCGGCCTGTTCGTCGAGACCTTCGGTACCGAGACCGTCGACCCGACGAAGATCCAGCAGGCGATCTCGGAGGTGTTCGATCTCCGTCCGGCCGCGATCATCCGCGACCTCGACCTGTTGCGCCCGATCTACGCCCCGACCGCCGCGTACGGTCACTTCGGCCGCCCGGAGCTGCACCTCCCGTGGGAGAGCACCGCGCGCGCCGAGGCACTGAAGGCCGCCGCGGGCGCCTGACCTCCGCTTGCCCGAAAGCCCCGCCCGGAACCTCCGGGCGGGGCTTTTTGGGTCAGGCTGGCTCCGGGACTGTCGGGGCGTGCTGGTAAAGATCAGGGGGTGACCAGTCCGGAGACGCCGCCGCTGTGGGACCTCCCCGTACCCTCGCGCGCCCGGACGAAGCCGGTCGACAAGGCGAAGGCGGCCAAGGCCGCGGCCGCGGAACGCCGTGGCCAGCTCAAACCCGCCCCGGAGAACCCGGTGGCGCGGATCGTCGTCGACATCCCGCTGACCCATCTCGACCGGACCTTCGACTACCACATCCCCGAGAAGTTCCACGAGACCGCGGTCGTCGGCTGCCGCGTACGGGTGAGGTTCGCCGGGCAGCTCGTCGACGGCTACATCGCCGAGCGCGCCGACACGACGGCTCACGAGAAGAGACTCGCGTTCATCGAGCGGGTGACGTCGAGCGAGCCGGTGCTGACGCCCGCCTTGTACGCGCTCACCCGATCCGTCGCCGACCGGTACGGCGGCACGCTGGTCGACGTGCTGCGGCTCGCGCTCCCGCCCCGGCACGGAAAAGTCGAATCCGAGCCGCCGGGGGAGCCCGCGCCGGTTCCGCCCGCGCCGGATGTGTCCGCATGGTCGCGGTATCAGCGTGGGCCCGCGTTCCTTGAGGCCTTGGCCGAGTCGAAGCCCGCGAACGCCGTCTGGCAGGCGTTGCCGGGGGAGGACTGGCCCGCGCGGCTCGCCGAGGCCGCCGCGGTCGCGGCCGCCTCGGGCAGGGGCGCGGTGCTGGTCGTGCCGGACCATCGCGATCTCAAGCGCGTGCATGAGGCGTGTGTCGGTCTGCTGGGCGACGAAAGGGTCGTCGCGCTGATCGCCGGGCTCGGGCCGGCCGCCCGGTACCGGCGCTGGCTTTCGGTGCTGCGCGGGCAGGTCAAGGTCGTGGTCGGCACGCGGGCCGCGATGTTCGCGCCGGTCGCCGATCCGGGGTTGTTCGTCGTCTGGGACGACGGCGACGACATCCACTCCGAGCCGCACGCGCCGTATCCGCATGTCCGTGACGTGCTGATGGACCGCGCGCACACGGCCAAGGCTTCGCTGATGGTCGCCGGGTTCGCGCGGACGGCGGAGGCGCAGTTCCTGGTCGAGTCGGGCTGGGCGCAGGCCGTCGCCGGTGATCGGCCGGAGCTGCGCGCGGCCGCCCCGAGGGTGACCCCGGTCGGTGAGGATTTCGACGTCGCGCGCGACGAAGCCGCGAAGGCCGCGCGGTTGCCGTCGGTCGCTTTCGAGGCGGCTCGGCAGTCTTTGGCCGCGGGAGCGCCGGTTCTGGTCCAGGTGCCGAGGCGTGGCTATGTGCCGGGGCTCGCGTGCGGGCAATGCCGGACGCCCGCGCATTGCCGCCGCTGCGCCGGTCCGCTGTCGCTGCCGGGCGGGTCGGAGGGCGGTGTGCCGAAGCCGCCCGCGTGCAAGTGGTGTGGCGTCCCGGAGACCGGGTTCCGTTGTCCCGCTTGTGGTTCCGCGCGGCTGCGGGCGGTCGTCGTCGGCTCGAAGCGGACCGCGGAAGAGCTGGGCCGGGCGTTTCCGGGCGTGCCGGTGCGGACGTCGGGGGCGCAGGAAGTGCTGGAGTCGGTGCCGGGTAAGCCCGCGCTCGTCGTGTGCACGCCGGGTGCCGAACCGTGGGCCGAAGGCGGGTACGGCGCGGCGCTTTTGCTTGACGCGTGGGCCTTGCTGGGGCGGCAGGACCTGCGCGCCGGTGAGGAGACGTTGCGCCGCTGGATGACGGCCGCGTCGATGGTGCGGCCCGCGTCCTCGGGCGGGCGCGTGATCGTCGGCGCCGAAGCCGGGCTGACGGTCGTGCAGGCGCTGGTGCGCTGGGATCCGGCTTGGCACGCCGGCCTGGAATTGGCCGAACGCAGGGAACTCGGGTTCCCGCCCGCGATGCGGATGGCGAGCATCGAGGGCACCCCGGACGCGGTCGCGGCCGTGCTCGACGACCTGGCGTTGCCGGAATCCGGCGAAATACTGGGCCCGGTGCCGCTCGGCGAGATCGACGACGACGGCCGTTCGGAACGCGAGCGCGCGCTGGTGCGCGTCGCGCGCGTCCACGGCAAGGCGCTGGCGGCGTCGATCCACGCCGCCAGCGCCCGCCGGGACGCTCGCAAGGAACCCGAGCCGATCCGTATCCAGCTGGACCCGCTCGCCTTGATCTAGTTCAGCACGGTGCCGAGCACGTCGCGGACGGACGTGGTCGCGTCGGTCAGCTGGGGCAGGGTGTTCGTGGCCGCCGTCGAGCCGGTCGCGCCGGCGGCCGTGGTCACCAGAGCGACGACCTGGTCGGCGATCGCCTTGCGGCGGGCGACGAACGCGTCGTCGGTGATGTCGCCAGGGGCGGTCGCCGTGCCGAGCACCGGGGTGTGCAGGTGCCCGCCCGGCAGGTCGATGCCCAGGCCGACGCGGACGCGGTTGGACCGGTACATGGACTCGTTGGACAGATAGTTGCCGCCACCGCCCGAAGCCGCGATCTCACCCGGTTTGGGCGCGTCGGTGCGGCAGACGGCCGTGCCCGTGCCCGGTTTCGTGCTGTCCGGCCACACACAGAACGACTGGTTGAACTGCACCGGATAGGCGCCCGTGGTGCCGACCATCTGCTGGTACGGCAACGTCGTCTCGATGAACTGGTCGGCCGGTTGCGGCCAGCCGGGCGCCGGCGGGACCTGGCCGACGACGCTCACGTTGTTGTTGTCGGGGAAACCGCCACGCCAGGCGCCCGCCCAGCGTTCGACGTCGAACCGGCCGGGGCGGCCCTGGCTCACGGTCATGATCAGGTCGGGGCGGCGACGGGTGTCGGCGAGCGCCGTGCCGAACGCCTTTTCGACGATCCCGGTGTCGAAATAGCCCCAGACGACCGGGAACGACACGGTCTGCACGATCGCGGGCCCGTCGGCGGTCTGCAGCAGCTTGCCGTCGAGCTGCAGTGCCGAGGCGCCGGACGGGTTGCCGATCCGGATGCCGGCGCCGTCGAGGGTGAACGGGTCGAACCCGCTCATCAGCACCCGCTTGACCTTCCCGCCGATCGGGAACTTGACGTCGTCGAGCCCGCGCGCGCCCAGGTCGAACCTGGTCATGATGTCCGCGCGGGCGGCCGCGTCGAGCTTGAACGACGGCGTCCACTGGCGCAGCGCCTTGCTCATCTGCAGGCGGGCCCAGTACAGCGGCCGGTCGTCATAGCGGTCGAGGGTGCCCAGTTCGGGGCGGCGGCCCTGCGCGCGGTCCACCGCGGTACGCCACAGGTCGTTTCCGGCGGTTTCGGCGAGGTGCCGCGCGTTCCAGCGCGAATGAGTGGCACAAAGACGACGGCCGAAGTCCGCGACGAGCCGGTCGAAACCCGCCTGGCGGACGAGTTCGGGTCCGACGGCCGGTCCACCGGCCGGAAGTGACGCGGTCAGGCGGAGTTCTTCGACGGTCAGCCCGGCCGCCGGGTCTGAGCAGGACTTGGCCTGCGCGACCCCGGGCACCGCGAGCAGCGGCACCGCGATGAGCAGGGGAACCAGTGCTTTCAAAGCTCTGCGTGGCGTGATCACGGCGAGAGTTTGGCGGAAAAGCCGGCAGCCTTGTTAGGGCCACTCGTCTGCTTAGCCGCTTGAAGGGGCTCGTCTACAGGGGCAGACTGCCCCGCATGCCTGCGAACAGCTTCCGGCTAGTGGGTTCTGCCGCCGCCGTGCTCGTCCTGTCCGCCGCCTTCGCCATGCCCGCGTCGGCCGCGCCGCCAACCCCGCCCAAGTCGCCGGAGGCCATCGGCTACTTCGGCGCCGTGTCCAGCATCGACGCCGACGCCAGCGCGATCGGCACCCGGGTGCTGCGCGAAGGCGGCAACGCCGTCGACGCCGCGGTGGCCACGGCCGCCGCGCTGGGTGTCACCGACCCGTTCTCCGCCGGAATCGGCGGCGGCGGGTTCCTCGTGTTCTACGACGCGCGCGCCGGCAAGGTGCACACCCTCGACGGCCGCGAGACCGCGCCGTCGACGGCCGACGCGAACCTCTTCGTCGAAAACGGGACGCCGATCCCGTTCGCCGACGCCGTGACCAGCGGTTTGTCCGTCGGAGTTCCGGGAACGCCGGGTACCTGGCAGGACGCGCTGCGCAAGTGGGGCACCCGCTCGCTGTCGAAGATGCTGCGCCCGGCCACCGACCTCGCGCGCCGCGGCTTCACCGTCGACAAGACCTTCCACGACCAGGTCGCCAACAACGCGGCCCGGTTCGCCGCTTTCCCGTCGACGAAGTCGCTGTACCTGCCCGGCGGGCAGCCGCCGGTCGAGGGCACGACCTTCCGCAACCCCGACCTCGCCGACACCTACGCGACCGTCGGCGCCCGTGGCACCGACGCGCTGTACCGGGGCCAGATCGGCGCGGACATCGTCAAGACGATCCAGCAGCCGCCGGTCGACCCGGCGTCGACGCTCAAGGTCCGTCCCGGCAAGGTCACCGCCGCCGATTTGGCCAACTACCGGACGATCGAGCGCGAGCCGACGCACACGCGCTACCGCGGTCTCGACGTCTATGGCATGCCCGCGCCGTCGTCCGGCGGTCTCACGGTCGCCGAATCGCTGAACATCCTGGAGAACTTCGACCTCAAGAACGCCTCCAAGACCGACTACTACCACTACTTCCTCGAGTCGACGCGGCTCGCGTTCGCCGACCGCAACCGGTGGATCGGCGACCCGGCGTTCAACGACGTCCCGTCGAAGGAACTGCTGAGCCAGTCGTTCGCCGACACCAGGGCCTGCCTGATCAATCCGGCGAAGGCGAACACCAGCCCGGTCGCGCCCGCGGACCCGCGCAACCCGACCCCCTGCAAAGCGGGCACGACCGGCGCGCCGACGCCGTACGAGGGTGAGAACACCACGCACCTGACCGTGGCCGACCGGTGGGGCAACGTCGTCGCCTACACGCTGACCATCGAGCAGGAGGGCGGCAGCGGCATCGTGGTGCCCGGCCGTGGCTTCCTGCTCAACAACGAGCTCACCGACTTCTCGTTCACCCCGGTGACGCCCGGCGTGCCCGACCCGAACCTGCCTGGCCCCGGCAAGCGGCCGCGCTCGTCGATGGCACCGACCATCGTGCTCGACCACGGCAAGCCGTTCTTCGCGACCGGTTCGCCCGGCGGCGCGTCGATCATCACGACCGCGCTGGAGGTGCTGCTCGGCCGGATCGACCGCGGCCTGTCGCTGAAGGACGCCATCGCCGCGCCACGCGCGTCGCAGCGGAACTCGGCGGCCGCCCAGGTCGAGCAGGCGTTCCTGGACCAGACGGTCGAGGTCGCGGCGCTCGTCGCCCGCGGCCAGGGCTTCTCGGCCGCGCCTGCCGAGATCGGCGCCGCCACCGGCGTCGAATACCTCGGCCACGGCAAATGGCTGGCCGCCGCCGAACCGGTGCGCCGGGGCGCGGGCGCGGCCAGGGTGGTCCTCCCCGCCCGCTGAGGCAAAGGTCGTGAGTGTTGCCGACGGTTAGAACCGTCGGCAACACTCACGAGGTGGCCTAGCGGACCGCGACGTCGGGGCGGCCCTAGACTGGCCTGGATGTTCACCGATTCAGTGGTAGTCGCGGCGGGGGTGCGTGGGTAGTGCGCCTTGTGTTCGCCGGGACGCCCGAACCCGCCGTCCCTTCCCTGCGCGCGCTCATCGAGTCGCCGCGCCATGAGGTCGTCGCCGTCGTCACCCGGCCGGACGCCCGGTCCGGCCGTGGCCGTTCGGTGAGCCGTTCGCCGATCGGCACGCTGGCCGACGAGCACGGCATCGAGGTCCTCACCCCGGAAAAAGCCGGTGACCCCGCCTTCCTCGCCCGCCTGGCCGAGATCGCCCCGGACGCCTGCCCGGTCGTCGCGTACGGCGCGCTCCTACCGCAGCGCGCCTTGGACATTCCCGCGCACGGCTGGGTCAATCTGCACTTCTCGCTGCTGCCCGCTTGGCGTGGCGCGGCCCCGGTTCAGGCGGCCGTGCGCGCGGGTGACGAGATCGTCGGCGCCGCGACCTTCCAGATCGTGAAGGCGCTCGACGCCGGGCCGGTGTTCGGCGTGGTGACCGAACAGGTCATGCCGACGGACACGTCCGGCGACCTGCTGGAGCGGCTTTCGGTGTCCGGCGCGGCGCTGCTCAAGTCCACAATGGACGGTATCGAGGACGGCACGCTGCGCGCGGTGCCGCAGCCGGACGAGGGCGTCAGCTACGCGCCCAAACTGAGCGTCGAGGACGCGCACATCTCGTTCAAGCTGCCGTGGGCGGCGGTCGACCGGCACATCCGCTCGGTCACCCCCGACCCCGGCGCGTGGGCGGAGTTCCGCGGCGAGCGGCTGAAGATCGGCCCGGTCAGCTACGCGGACGAACTCGGCATCGGGCCGGGTGAGCTGCGGGTCGAGCGCAAGCGGGTGCTGGTCGGTACCGCGACCAAACCGCTGCAGCTCGGCGAAGTACAGGCTCAGGGCAAAAAACGCATGGCGGCCACGGACTGGGCGCGTGGATCACGGATCGAGCAAGGAGAGCGCCTCCAGTGAGTTATCAGGACCGCAGGCCGGGACGGCCGAGCAGGGGCAAACCGGCCCCGCGCAAGGACGGCCCGCGCCGCCCGCCAGCCGAGGACCCGGCCCGCCGCGCCGCGCTGGACGTGCTCTACGCCGTCCGCGAGCGTGACGCGTACGCCAACCTCGTGCTGCCCGAGCTGCTGCGCGAACGCCGGATCACCGGCCGCGACGCCGCGCTGGCCACCGAACTCGCCTATGGCGCGTCGCGTGCGCAGGGCCTGCTCGACGACGTGATCGCCGCCTGCCTCGACCGCCCGCTGTCCAAAGTGGACGGCAAGGTGCTCGACGGGCTCCGGCTCGGCGCCTACCAGCTGCTGCGCACCCGCATCCCGACGCACGCGGCCGTCGGGTCCACTGTGGACCTGGTGCGCGAGGACGTCGGTTCGCACATCGCCGGTTTCGTCAACGCGGTGCTGCGCACGGTGTCCGAAAAGGACGAAGCGGCCTGGGTCGAGCAGCTCGCGCCCGACCCGGAGAAGGACCCGATCGCCAGCTACGCGTTCCACACCGCGCACCCGCGCTGGATCGCGCGGTCGTTCGCGGAAGCGCTGGGGGACAAGGGACCCGAGCTGAAGGCGGCGCTCGAAGCCGACGACGCCCGTCCCGAGGTCCACCTGGTCGCCAGGCCGGGCGAGATCAGCGCCGACGAGCTCGCCGCCATCACCGGCGGCGAGGTCGCGCCGTACTCGCCCTACGGCGTCCACCTGCCGACCGGCAGCGGCGACCTCGCCGAGTCGGAGCCGATCCGCGAGAAGCTCGCCGCCGTGCAGGACGAGGGCAGCCAGCTCTGCGCGATCGCCGCGGCCAACGCGCCGCTCGAAGGGGCCGACGAGCGCTGGCTCGACCTCTGCGCCGGCCCCGGCGGCAAGGCGGCGCTGATGGGCGCGCTCGCCGCGTTGCAGGGCGCCCGCGTCGACGCCGTCGAGGTCGCACCGCACCGCGCGCGGCTCATCGAGCACGCGGTCAAGGGCCTGCCGGTGACGGTGCACGTCGCCGACGGCCGCGAGTCCGGCCTGGAGCCCGGCTACGACCGGGTACTGGTCGACGCGCCGTGCAGCGGCCTCGGCGCGCTGCGCAGGCGTCCCGAAGCGCGGTGGCGCCGTCAGCCGTCCGACGTCTCGGAACTGACCAAACTGCAGGCCGAGCTGATCACCGCGGCCATCGGACTGCTCCGCTCCGGCGGCGTGCTGACCTACGTCGTCTGCTCACCGCACCTCGCCGAGACCGAAGGCGTCGTCGGCGAGACCGCGCGGCGCAACAAGCTGGAGATCCTCGACGCGCGCGAGCTGTTCCCCGGCGTCCCGCAGCTCGGCGACGGCCCGTACGTCCAGCTGTGGCCGCACCGCCACGGCACGGACGCGATGTTCTGCGCGGTACTGCGCAAGCCGTGAGCCGCGTACTCGGCCTGATCGGCAGCTCGTGCGGCGGACTGGACACCCGGTTCGCCGCCGAGCTGGCGAAACCCGCCGCCGCGCTCGGCTGGCGGCTCGCGATCACGCTCACCCCGACCGCTTATCGGTGGCTCGAGGTCACGGGCGGCCTCGCGGAGCTCGAGGCTTTGACGGATCTGCCGGTGCGGAGCGTGTCCCGGCTGCCTGGGGAGGCCCGGCCGCATCCGGATCCCGAGGTGTTCCTTTTCGCGCCCGCGACGGCCAATTCGGTCGCGAAACTCGCGTTGGGCATCGCGGACAACCAGGCGTTGACCGTCGTCGGCGATGTGCTCGGCTCGCCGCGGGTGTCCATCGTGGTCGCCTACTCGATCCAGGACACCCGTGAGCTGCACCCCGCCTGGCAGTCTCATGTGGACACCTTGGTCCGTGCCGGCGTCCGTGTGCACCGCCTCGGCGAAGCCTGGACGGACGCGGTCACCCTGTTGCCCGCGTTGTAGCGGCTGCCCAATCGGACGAAAAGTCCCGTGCGTCCGGAGTGTCCACCTTAGACTGGCCGCACTGTGACATCGATCTATGTTCCGTCACAGGTGTGGGCAAGGGGAGGACAAAGTCATGAAAACGAGCAAGGTGCTCGTCGCCGTCATCGGGCTCGCGCTGTTCTGCGCGGGCTGTAGCGATAAGTCCAGTGTCAAGCCGGGGTCCACCAGGGAATCGTCCGCGCCGAGCGAAAGCGCCGCCCCGCCGGCTTCCCGCTATCAGAGTTTCGACCAGGTGCCCGGCCCGGTGCTGACCTTCGACCCGGTAACCGACGACACCGGGCTCAAGCTGAAGGTGAAGGCGATGAAAGCCGAGTGGCTGCCGGAGTTCAACGCCGTGCCGGCGCCCGCCGGGCACCATTTCCTGGTGGTGTACGTCGCGGCGACTCCGGAGGCCAAGGATCGCGGCTTCGCCGGCCTCAGGTTGCGTGAACTGAACGTCCGCTATGTCGATCCCTCGTTGCCCGGAGGAAGCAGCAAGAGCTGCCCGTTCGAGGTCGGCGCCCCGGTCGCGGAAAACAAGTACTGCTACCGGCCGAGTAAGCAGCTCGACACCGAGTCGGTCCCGCTCACGAGCGACTGGGAACACAAGGCGCGGTGGATCGAGCGGCGGGCGGGCATGCCGTTCGCCGCGGGCGAGGCCTATGCGAGCGTCGGTATGTACGCGGTCCCGGACAGCGTCACCGGACTGGACACTTTCGAGCTGTGCGGAACGGGTGGGAAGCCAGCCCTTGTCGGCGCGGAGCCACCCGGCCCCTGCGTCAAGCTCGAGGTGCCGCCGCGGACCTGAAGTCCTCATAAAGCCCGAAAGGTGCTTTCGCCAGATTAAGATTTGACGCGAAAGCGCCTATCGGACTGACGAGATCAGCGGAGGCGAAGGGCCCGTTTCAGGATGCCGAACACGTCGGTCTGATTGGACCGACGCTGTTCGCCGCCCGCGGGCCGTCACCCGCGACGCGGACCTGGGTGCGCCCACGGCCGGCCATGTGCGGCGGCCGGCGAACAGCGAGGCCATCGAATCTGCGCTGAGGAAGCCCGCGGGTGGTCAACTCATGGCCCTGAGAAGATCTCCGGGCGTTCGTTCTGTGTCCAACCGCACTTCAGCCGGTTAGCGAGCGTTAGCGGCTGGCTCCTACACTGCGTAGTCGTGGCACATCGACCGCTGATCGCTCCGAGCATCCTGTCCGCCGACTTCGCCAGGCTCGGCGAAGAGATCCACGCCGCCGAAGGCGCCGACTGGGTGCACGTCGACGTGATGGACGCGCATTTCGTCCCGAACCTGACGCTCGGCCTGCCGGTCGTCGAGTCGCTGCGGAAGGTCACCGAGACCCCGCTCGACTGCCACCTGATGATCGACGATCCCGACCGCTGGGCGATCGGGTACGCCGAGGCGGGCGCGTACAACGTCACCGTGCACGTCGAGGCCGCGAAGAACCCGGTCAAGATCGCCAAGGACCTGCGTGCGGCCGGCGCCAAGGCCGGGCTGTCGGTCAAGCCGGGCACCAGGCTCGAGGACCACCTCGACACGCTCAAGCACTACGACACGCTGCTGGTCATGTCCGTCGAACCCGGCTTCGGCGGCCAGTCGTTCATCGCCGAGGTGCTGGACAAGGTCCGCACGGCACGGCGGCTGGTCGACACCGGTCACCTGAAGCTGATCGTGGAGATCGACGGCGGCATCAACGCGGACACGATCGAACAGGCCGCCGAAGCGGGCGTGGACTGTTTCGTCGCGGGCTCGGCCGTCTACGGCGCCGCCGATCCCGCCAAGGCGATCGCCGCCTTGCGCGAGCAGGCCGCCCGAGCCGCGGGTCGGTGAACCCCGAGCCGATGCGGCGGGCGATCGCGCTGAGCGAGACCGCCCGCGGCACCACGAGCCCCAATCCGCCGGTCGGCGCGGTCATCCTCGACGCGCGCGGCGACTTCGCCGGCGAAGGCGTCACCCAGCCGCCCGGCGGTCCGCACGCCGAGGTCATGGCGCTGCGGCAAGCAGGGGAGAAGGCGCGTGGCGCCACTGCGTACGTCACGCTCGAACCATGCGTTCATCACGGCCGGACCCCGCCTTGTGCACAGGCGCTGCTCGACGCGGGCGTGACCACCGTGTACTACGCGGTGCCGGATCCGAACCCCGTGGCGGCTGGCGGGGCGAAGACGCTCGAAGCCGCCGGGGTCGACACGCACGAGGGCCTGCTGCGCGAGGACGTGGAGCGCGGGCCGTTGCGCGCGTGGCTGCATTACGCGCGCACCGGGCGTCCGCACGTGACGTGGAAGTACGCGGCGACACTCGACGGCAGGGTGGCCGCGGCGGATGGCACCAGCCGCTGGATCTCGTCGCCGCAGTCGCGGGCCGAGGTGCACGCGATCCGGGCGACGCTGGACGCGATCGTGGTCGGCAGGGGCACCGTGCTCGCCGACGATCCCGCGCTCACCGCCCGTGCCGCCGACGGTTCACTCCTGTCACACCAGCCACTTCGGGTGGTCGTGGGCACTGGGGAAATTCCGGCGGGCGCGCGGGTGTTGGATGGCAGTGCGGAGACCGTGCACGTGCGGTCGCACGACCCGGACGAGGTGCTCGCGCTGCTGGCCGGGCGTGGTGCCGTGGACGTGCTGCTCGAAGGCGGTCCCCGCCTGGCGGGCGCGTTCGCGGGCGCCAAGCGGATAGACCGGATTCTGGCTTATCTCGCGCCGGCGCTGCTGGGTTCCGGCCCGGTCGCGCTGGGTGACGCGGGCGTGGCGACGATCACCGGGATGCACCGGTGGGCCGTCGAGGGGGTCACCATGAGTGGAAGCGATGTGCGGGTGTCGGCGACACCCGTGCGCTAAGGAGGCTTGAGTGTTCACCGGCATAGTCGAGGAGCTCGGCGAGATCACCGCGGTCGAGCAGCTGCCGAACGCGGCGCGGATCACCGTGCGCGGGCCGCTGGTCACCAGCGACGCGGGCCACGGCGACTCGATCGCGGTGAACGGCGTCTGCCTGACCGTGGTCGAGGTCTCCGGTGGTGAGTTCACCGTCGACGTCGTGCACGAGACGCTGCTGCGGTCGAGCATCGCGAAGATCGCCGTCGGTGACCGGGTCAACCTGGAGCGCGCGATGGCGGCGGGCGGACGGCTCGGCGGGCACATCATGCAGGGCCACGTGGACGGGACCGGCGTCTTCCTCTCGCGTGACGAGCAGGGACTGACCAAGTTCGCGCTGCCGGGCCAGCTGGCCAGGTACGTGGTCGAAAAGGGCTCCATCGCCGTCGACGGCGTTTCGCTGACGGTCGCCGCGATCGGCGGCGGCGAGTTCGCGATCGCGCTGATCCCGACGACGCTCGAACTGACCACCTTGGGCCGCAAACAGCCCGGTGACCTGGTGAACCTCGAGGTCGACGTGGTCGCGAA
This sequence comes from Amycolatopsis sp. NPDC059657, assembly GCF_042734395.1. Taxonomy (NCBI): domain Bacteria; kingdom Bacillati; phylum Actinomycetota; class Actinomycetes; order Pseudonocardiales; family Pseudonocardiaceae; genus Amycolatopsis; species Amycolatopsis sp. NPDC059657. Next base: position 140,835 of record NZ_JBHWEB010000003.1, read on the forward strand.
GTATGTCGAAAAGCTGACGTTGCCCTATTTGGGGGACAATGGCGGTCTGGCTGGAACTGAGGAGCGGGCGTGAGCGAGAAAACTGCTGAATGGACGCCGTGCGGCGCCGGGGCGAAGTTCGACGCCGACGCCATCGACGCGGCCATCGCCGACATCGCGGCCGGGCGGCCCGTTGTCGTCGTCGATGACGAGGACCGCGAGAACGAGGGCGACCTGATCTTCGCCGCCGAGAAGGCCACACCCGAGCTGCTGGCGTTCATGGTGCGCTACACCTCGGGCTACGTGTGCGTCTCGCTGACGGAGAGCGAGGCCGACCGCCTCGACCTGCCGCCGATGTACCACACGAACCAGGACCAGCGCGGCACCGCGTACAGCGTGACGGTCGACGCGTCCGAGGGCATCACCACGGGCATCTCGGCCGCGGACCGCGCGCACACGATCCGGCTGCTGGCCGACCCGGAGGCGGGCCCGAAGGACTTCCGCCGTCCTGGCCACGTCGTCCCGTTGCGTGCCAAGGAGGGTGGCGTGCTGCGCCGTCCCGGGCACACCGAGGCGGCCGTCGACCTGTCCAGGCTCGCCGGTCTGCACCCGGCGGGCGTGCTCTGCGAGATCGTCTCGCAGAAGGACGAAGGCGAGATGGCGCGCCGCGACGAGCTCGAGGTGTTCGCCGCCGAGCACGACCTCAAGGTGATCTCCATCGCCGACCTCATCGCCTACCGCAGGCGCACCGAGAAGCAGGTCGAGCGGGTCGCCGAGGCCCGGATCCCGTTGGCGGCCGGCACTTTCCGCGCCGTCGGCTACGACAGCCTGCTCGACGGGATCGAGCACATCGCGTTCGTCTTCGGCGAGATCGGCAACGGCGAGGACATCCTCGTCCGCGTCCACTCCGAGTGCCTGACCGGCGACGTCTTCGGTTCGCTGCGCTGTGACTGCGGCCCGCAGCTCGACGCGGCACTGCAGGCCGTCGCCGACGAAGGCCGCGGCGTCGTGCTCTACATCCGCGGCCACGAGGGCCGTGGCATCGGCCTGCTGCACAAGCTGCAGGCGTACCAGCTGCAGGACGCGGGCGCGGACACCGTCGACGCGAACCTGGCGCTCGGCGTGCCTGCCGACGCGCGTGACTACGGCACCGGCGCGCAGATCCTCTGCGACCTCGGCGTCCGGTCGATGCGGCTGCTGACCAACAACCCGACCAAGCGCGTCGGCCTCGAGGGCTACGGGCTGCGGGTGTCGGGCCGCGTCTCGCTGCCGATCTCGCCGAACCCGGAGAACCTGCGGTACCTGCGCACCAAGCGGGACCGGATGGGCCACGACCTCGCGCAGCTGGAACACTTCGACCAGGTCGGCGCGACCGAATTCGACGAGACGCGCAGTGGCGGAGGAAACCTGTGAGTGGTGAAGGACGTCCCGAGGTCGGGCTCGACCTCAGCGACTGCCGCAACTTGAAGCTCGCCATCGTGTGCACGCGCTGGCACGCGAAGATCACCGACGCGTTGCTGGACAACGCGCTGGCCGCGGCCCGCGAGGCGAAGCTCGAAGAGGAGCCGACCGTGGTCCGCTGCGCCGGCGCCGTCGAGCTGCCGGTGGTCGCGCAGGCGCTCGCCCGCGACCACGACGCGGTCGTCGCGCTCGGCGTGGTCATCCGTGGTGGCACGCCGCACTTCGAGTACGTGTGCGACGCGGTGACCGCCGGGCTGACCAGGGTCGCGCTCGACGAGAGCACCCCCGTCGGCAACGGTGTGCTCACCTGCGACACCGAGGAGCAGGCGCTGGACCGGTCCGGGCTGCCGGGTTCCAAGGAGAACAAGGGCCACGAGGCGACCGTGGCCGCGCTGGACACGGCGCACGTGCTGCGCGGCCTGCGTCAGCCGTGGACCGAAAAGGGTTTCGTGTGAGTGTGATGGCCGTCGACGAGAACGCCACCGAGGTAGTGTTCCGGCCGCGCAAGGCGCTGGTGCTCTGCAGCGTGCTCGCGGTGCTGCTGCTGGCGGCGTTCACCACGGTCGGCGTGCTGCTGCGCAGCTCGAAGACCGGCGCGATCTTCCAGGCGTCCGACCAGGCCGCGATGATCGGCATCGGGATACTGCTGGCGGCGGGCACGATGCTGTTCGCGATGCCGCGTGTGCGTGCCGACGCCGAGGGCATCGAGGTCCGCAATGTGTTGCTGACCAAGCGTTTCCACTGGCACGAGGTGCTTTCGGTCAGTTTCCCCGATGGCGCTTCGTGGGCCAGGCTGGAACTGCCCGATGACGAGTACTACTCGGTCATGGCGGTGCAGTCCGTGGACCGGTTGCGCGCGGTCGAGGCCGTGCGTGCGCTGCGGAAGCTGCACAGGGCGGCGTGGGAAGGCCACACCGGCAGGATGTAGCGGTCGTACTTTGGACCGATCTGCGCCGGTCCGGCTTCTCGTACCATCAGCGCGTGAACGACCTGCTCCGCTCGACCTGGCACGAGCCGCGTCCGCCCGATCCGCCCATATGGCCGCGGCGTGACCGGGTACTCGTGGCCGTGCTCGTGGCGGCCACCGTGCTCGAAGGCCTGCTCCGGCCAGGCCTGCCGTGGCGGGTGCTTTCCGTGGTCGTCGTCGCCGGGCTGGTGCCGACTTTGCTGTGGCGGCGGACCAGGCCGCTGCTGATGGTCGTGATCGCGTTCGGCACCGGGGCGGTCATGCTGGTGGTGACCGATGGCGCCGCGCCAGTGTCCTACGCGATGGTGTATTTTCTGATCCTGCCGTACTCGCTGGTCAGATGGGGTTCGGGCCGTGAGGCCGTGCTCGGTGCGGCGGTCGTGTTCGGCAAGGTCGCCCTGCTGGCCCTCCTCGGCCAGGCCAGCGTCGGCGACACCTTCGGCGGAGTGGTCGTGCTGTTCGCGACCTTCGCGCTCGGCGCCGCGTTCCGGTATCGGGCGGGCGCACGGCGGCGGGAATTCGACCAGGTCAAGCTGCTCGAGCGAGAACGGCTGGCGCGGGATCTGCACGACACGGTCGCCCATCACGTCTCGGCGATGGCGATCCGCGCGCAGGCGGGCCTCGCGACCATGGAGTCGCGGCCGGAAGCCGCGGCCGAGGCGCTGCGCCTGATCGAGGCCGAGGCGGCGGCCGCGCTCGACGAGATGCGCGCCATGGTCCACGTGCTGCGCCGCGACCAGCCCGCGCAGCTGACGCCGGGCCAGGGCATCGCGGATCTTTCGAAGCTCGCGAGCGTGAGCAAGCCGACGGTCGAGGTGGTCATCTCGGGTGAGGTCGGCGACGTGTCACCGTCGATCGGAAGCGCGATCTACCGTCTGGCACAGGAATCGGTCACCAACGCGCGCAAGCACGCCCGGCACGCCACGCGGATCGAAGTCCAGGTCGCCGCCGATGACGCGTCGGTCCATTTGCGCGTCAGTGACGACGGCGACGGCGGCCCGGTCCGGACGGCGCCAGGTTTCGGGCTGCTCGGCATGATCGAACGCGCGGACCTGCTCGGCGGTTCTTGTGAAGCGGGCCCGGATCCCGGGCGCGGCTGGACCGTGCGCGCGAGGCTGCCGCGTGCCGGTGCGTCGGCATGAGCGTCCGGGTGATCGTCGCCGACGATCAGGAGATCGTGCGCACCGGGCTGACGATGATGCTCGACGCCCAGCCGGGGATCGAGGTCGTCGGCGAGGCCGAGGACGGGCGCCAGGCCGTCGAACTGGCCGGACGCTTGCGGCCCGACGTGTGCTTGTTCGACATCCGGATGCCGGTACTGGACGGCATCGAAGCGACCCGCCTGCTGGCCGGCCCTGAGGTCGCCGACCCGCTCGCCGTCGTCATCATCACGACCTTCGACCTCGACGAGTACGTCTACGCGGCACTCAGAGCGGGTGCTCGCGGTTTCCTTCTCAAGAACGCTGGAACGCAACTGCTTTCGCAAGCCGTCCATGCCGCGGCCGCCGGCGATGCGCTGATCGCGCCGAGCGTCACCGCACGGCTGTTAAACGCTTTCGCGAGCACTGGGCGGGCTAAGCCGAGACAGCCGATCGAGCCGCTCACCGACCGGGAGGAGCAGGTGCTCCGCACGGTCGCCCGCGGGCGGACCAACGCGGAGATCGCCGCCGAGCTCTACATCACGCTCAGCACCGTCAAGACGCACGTCGCGAGCCTGATGGCGAAGATCGGCGTGCGCAACCGCGTCGAGATCGTCATGTGGGCCTACGAGACCGGCCGCGCGGGGTCGTGAGTGGTATGGCCGGTTAGAACCGGCCGTACCCCTCACGAGTCCTTCAGCCGAAAGTACGAGGCGCCTACCATGCTTCCGGCCTGCTCGGCCGGGGCCCTTTCGCCCGATGAGTCAAGGTCGCCGCGTCGCCAGGATTGAGCCCAAGACGCACGACGGACGAAGGGCTCACCCGGTGGCAACGAAAACCGCGGCATCGCGAAAGAGATCGGATTGGCGCATCCTCACGGGCTTGCTGTTGCTCAGTGCCGTTCCGATCGTGGCAGGCTCCATGCGCCTGGCGGAACTGTCAGGCGGCGCACGGATCACGCCGGAGAACGCCCGCTTCTTCGCGGTGCCGGTGCCCGTGATCGTGCACATCGTGGCGGCCAGTTTTTATTGCGTGCTGGGGGCTTTCCAGTTCGCGCCAGGGTTGCGCCGCCGCAGGCTGGGCCTGCATCGCGTTTCCGGGCGCGCGCTGGTTCCGTTGGGGCTGGCGGCGGCTTTCTCCGGGCTGTGGATGACCGTCTTCTATCCGTCGCCGCCGGGGGACGGCGAACTGCTCTTCGTGTTCCGGCTCGTCTTCGGTTCGGCCATGGTCGCCGCGATCGTCCTCGGGACCGCCGCGGTGCTGCGGCGTGACATCCGGCGCCACCGTGCCTGGATGATCCGCGGTTACGCGATCGGCATGGGCGCGGGCACGCAGGTGTTCACCCACCTGCCGTGGGCCGCGGCCTTCGGAGCGCCGGGCGAGTTCACCCACGCGCTTCTCATGGCCGCGGGCTGGGTGATCAACCTCGCCGTGGCCGAGTGGGTCATCGGCCGTCAGATCGCCAGGCCGTCGGCCCTATCGGGCTTCTCCCACGGGTGATCGTGCCTGGCCGCGGTCGAAGAACACGTCGGTCCACGGCTCGCAGAGCGCGCGATACCGTTCGGCTTCGGACTCGCCGCGGAGCCGTCCGAGCAACGCGACGATCAGCGCGTCGAGGTGCCTGCCCGCCGGGTCGACAGCGCTGATGGCGACCAGTTTCTCGTCGCCGCGCAGACGTACCGCGCCCAGCAGGTCCCGGTTGGTGAGCACGCCGGTCCGCAGTTCAGCCATCAGGCGGAAGTACGTTCCGTCCGGGCTGCCCAGCCGGTCCAGTTCGTCGCAGTAGCGGTAAAGCGTTTGCCAGTCCCGCAGCGCGGCGAGGCCCTGGCAGGCGGTGCTCAGCGCGAGCCGGTACAGCTTCTCTGTGCTGAGCAGTTCGCCTGTCCGCGCGCTGTCGCTGGGCAGGTCTCGCAGCGTCTCGCAGAGCGCGACGATCTGGTCGCGATCGAGCACCGGCAGGCCGTCGCGAAGCGTGTAGTACCACCAGCGTGGGTTGTCCGGGTCCTGTGCACGAGCGGTCTCCAGCAAACGCAGGTTGCGTTGCAGCTTTTCCTTGTCTCGCGCGACCGCTGGATGGTAGCCGTCGTGCTGGAATTCGACACCCAGCCGGCCGAGTTCGACGCGGACGTCGCCGTCGCACTCGACGACGGGGTATTCGTGGACCGGGCCCCGATAACGGATCGAGCTGTCGGCGCGGAAGACGCGAGGAACTCCTTCTTCGGCGACGGCGCGGTCGACGTCATAGATCGTCGGAGTGAGCACGAGGCGGGCGAGGTTCGGTGCGCCGGACCATTCGGACAACCGTGCGCCCAATTCCCCGGCTGCTCGCTCGCTGAGCCATTCGTCCGCGTCGAGAAAGACGATCCATCCGGTCGAGACCTGGTCGACGGCGAAATTGCGGGCGGCGCTGAAGGAATCGGACCACGGGAAATGGACAAGCCGGACATCCTGGTGGTTCGCCGCGATATCTGCGGTTTTATCCGTGGATCCGGTGTCCACGACCAGTATCTCGTAGTCATGACCGGTGATGCTGGCCAGGCAGCGCGCGATGCAGCGCTGTTCGTCCTTGGCCAGTACGACGATCGAAATCTTGTCACGCATGGTGCTTCCCGATCCGCCGTGCGGATGCCCGCCGGGAAGGCGGGCACCCGCGTCCGGTCAGTGTCCGCAGGCCTCCGGCTGGTTGACGTAGTACCAGTTGTTGCAGGTCCAGGAATAGTGGTTGAACACGTGGCAGCGGATGGTGCCGTTGTTGGCGGTGTAGGAACGCAGGTAGTCGAACCGCTGGATGTCCCCGCCGATCCACGAGCAGTGCTTGACCTGGTTCTCCGCCCGGTAGTCGGGTGACATGCAGTCGTCCTGCGCGGTGACCGGGCTCGCCGGGCTGGCGCTCGCCGCACCCGCCGAAAGCGCGAAGAACGAGCCCGCGGCGAAAAGTGTGGCGCCCAGTGCGCCTACCTTTTCCCGAATTCGGCGACTGCCTCCGACAGTACCAATGTTCGCGGTGGTCTTTCCTTCAGAAGTGGTGAGATCTGCCTCGAGTCCTTCAAGAAAGGCGGCGCGTTGTGAGTCCATGGCGAATTCCTCCCAGATGGCTTGGAATTGATTTCGACTGGCTCAAATTAAGGTCGAAAAAGAAGGATTGGCAAGGTGTTTCAAGGCAGGGTGAAACCGGTCAGGATTCCCCGCTTGGAAATTTCTGCCGGTTTATGTGCATTGTCGGGATCGGGCACGACTGAAACCGCCTCACTCGGGTCAGAGGCGGACCGGCAAGGACGTCAAGCCGCGGAGCGTCGCGTCCGGCCGGTACACGGGTGCGGGCGCTTCGTCGTCCAGCCGGATGCCGGGGAACCTGCGCAGCAGCGACGTCAGCGCGATCCGTACCTCGGTCCTGGCCAGCTGCGCGCCGAAACAGACGTGAATGCCGCCGCCGAAGCTCAGCACGCCGCCCAGCGGCCTTCGCAGGTACAGCACGTCGGGGTTGGTGAAGCGCCGCGGATCGCGGTTGGCCGCGCCGAGCACCGGGTAGACGAGTGAACCCTTCTTGATCTGCTGCCCGCCGATCTCGACGTCGGCCGCGGTCAGCTGAGGAGTCGAGAGCGGCACCGGCCCTTCGAAGCGCAGCAATTCCTCGGTGGCGGTCTCGATCAAGGACGGGTCTTCGCGCAGCAGCGCGAGCTGGTGCGGGTTCCGCAGCAGGGTGTGCACGGCGTTGCTGATGTAGTGGACCGTGGTCTCGGTGCCCGCGATCAGCAGGATCAGGATTTGCAGGGTGAGTTCATCGTTGGTCAGTCCTCCCGTGACGTCGGTGACCGACAGCAGGTTGGACAGCAGGTCCGGGCGTGGCTCCTTGCGCCGCCGCGCGATCAGCTCGTCGAGGTATTCGCTGAACGCAGCTGTCGCGGCCGCCGCTTTGCGCGCGATGCCGACCGGGTCCGCGCTCGGCAGCGAATTGCCGATGATCGGCGTGATGTCGACAACCCACTCGTGCAGGGTTTCCCTCGCCGAGGCGGGCACCCCGACCAGTTCCATGATCACGGCGGTCGGGATGGGGTAGCAGAAGTCGGTGAGCAGATCGGCGCGCGGCGTCAGCCGGTCCAGCCGAGCGTCGACCAGCGACTGGATTCGCGGCCTGAGCGCCTCGATGGTCGGCTGCGTGAAGGCCTTGCCGACCAAGGCGCGCAGCCGGGTGTGGTCCGGTGGGTTGGCAAACGGCAAAGAGGTGGCTAGCTTCCTTTCGAATGTCGCCAGCTGGGAGCGAACGTCGTCGGGCAGCTGTCCCAGTAGGACGCTGCCGACCGGGGGCCGGATCAGCCGAGGATCGCGCAGGATCGCCTGGACGTCGGCGTGCCGGGTGCACACCCAGCCGCCCAGTGACGCTTCGAAATGCACCGGTGAGTTTTCGCGCAGCTCGCGGTAGAAGGGGTAGGGGTCTTGGACGAAGGCGGGATCCGTCGGATCGAAGCGAATGGGCATAAGGGATGGTGACCAGCGGACCGGGCGGTGGTCAGTCGGTAGATCCCGCACTGTTACGACGTACTTGCCCGGTGTGTGACGGCCCGGTGCGCCCGGGCCGTCGCTATTGCGCGAATGCCTGCCGTCAGCTCGCGTACCGGCGCCGCAAGGAAGTGGCCGGTGCGGGCAACATCGTGCCCTATCCGGACACATTCATCGGACGACAGGACGAAATCGCGGCCATCGGCCGGTTGCTCGGTGGCTCCCGGCTGGTCACCGTCACCGGGCCCGCCGGGAGCGGGAAGACGCGGCTCGCCACGGAAGTCGCCTGCCGCCGGCGCGGGCACGCCGACGGAGTGTGGCTGATCGACCTCGCCGCGGTCTCGCGCGGTGCGCTGGTCGTACTGGCGATCGCGAGCACGCTCGGCATCCGGGCGGAGAACCCGGCGGCACTCGCGGAGGCCTTGACCGGGCGAAAAGTCCTGCTGGTACTGGACAACTGCGAGCACCTGCTCCCGGAGTGCGCCGCGGTCGCCGAGGAACTGCTCGCGCGCTGCGGCGGGCTGGCGATGCTGGCGACCAGCCGGGAAGCTTTGCGAGCGCGGGGTGAACGCGTCTTCCCGCTCGGAGAACTCACCTTGCCCGTCGGGGCCGTCACGCGGCATCAAGCGGCTCGATCGGACGCCGTCCGGCTGTTCGTCGATCGGGCGTCCGCTGTGGACCCCGGGTTCCGCCTGACCGACGCCAACACGGGCGCGGTCGTCGCGCTGTGCGAGCGGCTGGACGGCATGCCGCTGGCGATCGAGCTGGCCGCGAGGCGGGTCCGTGTGCTCGGGCTGACCGATCTGCTGTCGTGCCTGGCGGACCGGCTGGACGTGCTGAGCGTCGGCGGCCGGACCTCGGCCTCGCGGCACCGCAGCTTGAACGCCGCGATCGGCTGGGACTATGACTCACTGACCGCGGGCGAACAGGCCTTGTGGCGGCGTCTTTCCGTACTGGCAGGCCCGTTTCCGCTCGAGCTGGCCAAGGTGGTGAGCGGGCTCGACGACGTGGTGGATCCGTTGGCGGGCCTGGAGGCCAAGTCGTTGCTGACGCCGGTGGACGTGGACGGGTCGGTGTGGTTTCGCCAGCTGGAGTCGATTCGCGTTTTCGGGCGAGAACGGCTTGCCGCGGCTGAACTCGCGTCGGCGGGCGACCGGCTCGCCGAGTGGATGCTCGCTCGCTTCGGGGCCCACCTGATCGAGTTCTCCGTTCCGCCATCGGTACTGCGGGAGCTCGGCACGCACTGGCACAACCTGGTCGTCACGGTCGAATGGACCGCCAGTACCGGTGACCCTCGGCACGCGCCGCTGGCCTGTGTGCTGGCCGCGCACTGGCTGGATCGCGGGATCAACGCGGCGGACACCCAGGAAATGCTGGTCACCGCCTTGCGTGGAGTGCCGGCGGCCCGGCCTGACTACGCCGGCCTGCTGTTGAGCGCGTTGTCCACGGTCACGACCGTCCGCGGTGAACTCGACGAGGCGCGGAGTTACGCGGATCGGGCGGTCGAGCTGGAGCGCACCCTGAATCGGCCTGCGAGGCTGGCGAGGGCGCTCGACGAGCAGGGCCATACGCGGTCCTGCGCCGGTGACCACAGTGGAGCGAAGCCGTGTTACCTGGAAAGCCTGGAACTGCTCCGCGCGCTAGGCGATCCGGTGGCGCTGCTCGGTTCGCTGAACAACCTCGCGTGGGCCGCGTTGAGCTGGGGCGAGCGGGCGCTGGCAGCTGAACTGCTCAGTGAGGCTCTTCCCTTGGCCGGTCGGCTGGGCTCGCCCAGCACGGTCACCGCTGTCGTCCACACCGCCGGAGTGCTCGCGCTGTTCGAGGGCGACGCTGAGACCGCCGGAGCGCGGTTCGCGGACTCGCTGGCCGTCGACAGCGAAAATCCGCAGCATGTGGCCTATACGGTCGACGGACTCGGCATCGTCGCGGTGGAGCGCGGCGACGACAGGCGTGGATTGCGTCTTATCGCCTGTGCGGCGGCCATCAGGGAGCGGGCACGCACGCCGAGCGAGCCGTTCTGGCAGGAGCGGGTGGACGCGGCCGTCGCCACCGCGTCCACCAGGCTGCGCCCCCGAGACGTCGCGGCGGCGCACACCGCAGGCCGGAAGGTGACCTTGGAGCGCGCCGCGGAGGTCGCGCTGCACGGGATCGCTCAGCCGCCATCCGGTGGACGGCGGCTGAGCGCTCAGGAGCACACGATCGCCACACTGGTCGCCGAAGGTTTCACCAACGACCGGATCGCTCGCAGGCTGCGGGTTTCCGAGCGGACCGTGACCACCCACCTGGAGCGGATCCGGGAAAAACTCGATGTCCGGTCTCGCGCGGAAGTGGCTGCCTGGGTCGCTCGAGAGGGTCAAACGGTCAGATCGACGACTACGGGCGCGTGATCGGAAGCGCCCTTGCCCTTGCGCTCGTTGCGGTCCACGTAGGAATCGGTGACCGCGCCCGCGAACTTCCCGTTGCCGTAGACCAGATCGATGCGCATGCCGTTGTTGTTCGGGAACGCGAGCGCCCGGTAGTCCCAGTAGGTGAACGGCCGGTCGTACTTCAGCGGGCGGGGCACCACGTCGGTGAGTCCCGCGTCGCGCAGCATCGCGAGCGCCTTGCGTTCGAGGTCGGTCACATGGGTCGACTCGGCGAACTTGGCGATGTCCCAGACGTCTTCGTCGGTCGGCGCGATGTTGAAGTCGCCGAGCACGGCGAACGCCTCGTCGTGTGACTCCGCGACGACCGTGCCGCGCAGCGCTTCGAGCCAGCGCAGCTTGTAGGCGTAGTGGTCGTGGCCGACATCGCGGCCGTTCGGCACGTAGACCGACCAGACGCGGACTCCGCCGCAGGTCGCCCCGATGGCGCGTGATTCGACGGCGTCCTCGTAGGTGGGCTCATCGGTCAGGCCGCGCTGGACGTTCTCGACGCCGACCTTGGACAGGATCGCGACGCCGTTCCAGCGGCCGAGGCCGTACGCGGCGACCTCGTAGCCGAGTGCCGAGACCTCGGCGAGCGGGAAGGCTTCGGTCGTGCATTTGAGCTCCTGCAGGCAAAGCACGTCCGGCGCCGCCGATTCGAGCCAGGCGAGCAGCCGGGGAAGCCTGGCCCCGACGGAGTTCACGTTCCAGGTCGCGATACGCATGGGAGCGAGCCTCCCACACGGGGTCGTGAGTGTTGCCGACGGCTAGAACCCTCGGCCTAACTAATAATGTGGTTGGGGGGTTGGTTTGTATCCAGGGGTTGGCGGTGTTTGGGGTGTGG